>CAYFSD010000225.1:0-4098 GCA_964345705.1 uncultured Desulfohalobiaceae bacterium | reverse complement strand
GAGAAGACGTTGCCTTTCGGCTTTGAATATCTTCCCAAAGCACGCTTCCGGGAGGTCAACTTCGGCGAACGGCAAGTGGAGGGCTCCACCTTCCGGGTGGCAGGAGACCTGCTGGGTCGGCGGGGCTTTCGGGTCTGCAGCCATTGCGGGAAGGTGGCCCTCCAGGGACCGCGCCGCCGTCAGAACCAATTCGACCATGCCTATTCCTGCCCGCTGAGCAAGCCCGGTGCAGAGCCCGGGGAAGGGGACTTCATCGACAGCCTCTACCTTTACCGGGAGCTGGAGTCGGAGGCGATACGGATCCTGCTGCCGCTGGGGGAGGTGGCCTTTTCGGAAGTGCGTCTGTATTCCCTGATCTCCGCGCTACGGATGGGCCTTGAGCGGCATTTCCGGGGCAGTGTCGACCACCTGCAGTTCACCACGTATTCCGACCCGGACCACGATGCCCCTTCCCGCCGACAGTACCTGGTGGTTTACGACACCATTCCTGGGGGTAGCGGCTACCTCAAGGAATTGCTCCAGGCTCCCAAAACTCTGCTGGGCGTGTTGCAGGTTGCCCGGGATGACCTGCGGGCGTGCCCCTGCAATGACGAAGAAGACAAGGATGGCTGCTACCGCTGCCTGTTGGCCTACCGGGACAGCCGCCACATGGAGAAGATTTCCCGGAAGGAAGCGGAAAAGCTCCTAACGCGAATCCTCGATAACGCGGATAGCCTGGTCCAAGTGGATGGCCTCGATAAGATCGATATCAATGCCCTGCTGGAAAGTGAGCTGGAGCAGCGCTTCGCCGAGGCTCTGGGCAACGCGGGTTCGGATGTCCAGAAGACCTCGCAGCTCGTGAATGGCAAGCCCGGCTGGTTCCTGACCTTGGGCGAGGGGGAGCCGGGGCATACACACGCTTGGTGGGTGGAGCCTCAGGTAAAGCTGGGGCCGGCGCAAGGTGTGGCCCTCCAGAGCCAAGCCGATTTCGTCCTCTGGCCAGCCCGGGAAGGGATGAATGTCCGTCCCGTGGCGGTATTTATGGATGGTTTCCAGTATCACTACGACCAGGTTGGGACGGATACAGCGAAACGGCAAGCCATTCTGGACTCGGGCCGGTTCAGGGTCTGGAGCTTGGGATGGCACGACCTTCCCCAGCCAGGCAAGACAACGGCCGGTAAACAAACTCAGCTCCTCTTTCAGAGCATGGTGGAGGGGGCCAAGAGTCGGTTCGACCGGATTTCCGATAATGAGGACGGATGGCTGAATTTTGCCTCCAATGAAGACCTGATCCGGGAAGGCCCTTTCGCTTGGCTTCTGCGTTATCTCCGGGAAGGGGGAACCGGGGAAAAGCACCTTGAGGGGGCCGCCTTCTCGCGGGCTATTGCCTGGCTCCGGCCGGAAACCCTTGGCGATGATTCTCTGAAAGAGACTGTTGGCGAGGAGCTGCAGGAATCAGGGCCGCCTAAGGCCCGGGCCGATCTGCTGCCTGAGGATGGAACCACTGTTCTGGGCGGGGTCGCGCCTTCCCTCGGCACGGCCGATAACCAGCGGGAAGGGGTGCTGGTCGGCGTGCCGCAGGATTCCTTAAGGTCCCTCCAGGCCCTCAAGGAAAACACCAAGGCCTTGCTGGTCTTTGAGGACCGGGAGCCTGACCTAGAGAAGGCGTATGAGCGATCGTGGAATGCTTTCTGGACCGCGGCCAATTGCTTGCAATTTTTGGGCAGCTTTTTCCTCGCCTCGCGTCTTGGTGTGACAGGTGGCATGTATGCCGACGATCGCCTGCAGGGCGCTGACTCTATCCCGGAGGTATCCGGGGAAGCGGTTGTACAAGGAAATGCGAGCCCCGCCTGGGCGGAGGTTGTGGAACTTTCGCTGTTCGGGGAGGAGGAATTGGGCCTTATCCGTGAGGCGGGCGTGCCGGTTCCGGAGGTCGGTTTGGAGCTGACGGAGGCGGGCAAGGGCACCATTGCGGAGCTGGAGCTGGCCTGGCCTGGCCTTTTGGTCGGCGTGCTGACGGAGGCTGATGAAGCACAGGAGAGCGTTTTGGAGAAACAGGGATGGAAGGTGGTCCGGGGCTTGGGAGAAGAGGCGATCAACCAGCTCGGGGAGTGGTTTTTTGCGGCTGAAGAGGGGAGCGATAAGTGAGTCAACAGCCTACAGTGGCCCTATCCCAGGATTTCCTGGAGGCCTTCGCCAAGATTCCCAAACAAAAGCAGCGTAAGGTGATGGATTTCGTCACCAAGTTTCGCTACGACCCACAGGCGAGTGGCATCAACTACGAGAAGATTCACAAGGCTTGTAACCCCCGCTATCGGTCCGTGCGGATCGACGGAGATTATCGCGGCATCGTCCTCGCGCCTGAGCAAGAGAACGTATTCGTCCTCCTGTGGGTAGACAAGCACGACGATGCCTACCAATGGTCGGAACGACATGCGTGCCAAATCCATCCGGAAACCGGTACCCTGCAGATCTTCGAGACGGTGACGGGAAGCGGACAAGAGGAGCAGTTGCCGGACCCGGAGATACAGGTCCGCGAGCCTCTGTTCGATCTGAAGGACCGGGAGTTCAAACGCTTGGGGGTCCCGGACGAAATGCTGGAGCGGATTAAAGCGGTTTCCAGCGAGGAGGCGCTCGAGGCACTGGAGGGGACCCTTCCCTCCGAAGCCTTTGAGGGACTGTACCTGCTGGCCGCTGGGGCGACCTATGAGGAGGTAGTCCGGGACGTGGTTCTGGCTGCGGAAGGGGAGGTAGACACCGAGGACTTCGCCGCAGCCCTCCAGCGGGACCAGACCAAGCGAACCTTCCATGTGGTAGAGGACGACCACGAGCTGCAGGAAATGCTGGGAGCGCCTCTGGAAAAATGGCGGGGGTTTTTCCCACCCCGCCAGACGGAGGTGGGGGGAGGGCGCTGGAATGGGCCCGTGCGGGGGGTAAGCGGGGCGGGCGCAAGGGAGGCGCGGGGGGCCATGCACCGGGCGCGGTGGTTGGCTCGCCATATCGCCTCCGAGCCGGAGCAACGGATTCTGTTCACGACCTTTACCCGGAACCTGGCAGTCGACATCCAGGAAAACCTGCGTAAGATCTGCACTCGAGACGAGTTGGAACAGGTCGAGATCACCAATATCGACCAATGGATAGCTCAGTTCCTGAAGCGGCGGGACTATCCGCACGCCATTACTTATGAGGGCCAAGATCCTTACGAGAAGTGCTGGGAAAAAGCCCTCCAGATGACCCCGGCCGAGCTCACCTTCCCCGACTCTTTCTATCGAGAAGAGTGGAAGGACGTCGTTCTTCCTCAGCAGGTGCAGGATAAAGCGGGCTACTTCAAGGCATCGCGGACCGGCCGGGGCGTTCCCCTGACCCGAAAGCAGCGGGCCCAGATTTGGCCGGTTTTCGAGGAAATGCGGATCCAGCTCCACCAGAAGGACCTGCGCACCATTGAGGACGCCACCCTGGATGCCATGGATCTTCTGGCCCGGGAGGATGCGCCGGCTCCCTACCGAAGCCTGGTCGTGGACGAAGCCCAGGATATGGGCTTGGAAGCCATGAGCCTGTTCCGCCAACTCGTCCCTGAAGGACAGGATGACCTATTCCTTGTCGGGGATGCCCACCAGCGGATCTATCGTCGCCGCGCGTCCCTCAGCCAATGCGGCATCAATATCAAGGGTCGAAGCCAAAAGCTCCGGATCAATTACCGGACGACTGAGGAGACCCGCCGTTTCGCGACCGCCGTCCTGGAGGGGGTTAAAGTGGACGACCTCGATGAGGGGACGGACAGCGCTAAAGGCTACCGCTCCCTCCTCCATGGGGAAGCCCCCGAGGTCCACTGCTTCGCTACCCAGCAGCAAGAAGTCCAATGGATTGCCGGCCTGGTGGCAAAAATTCGCGAAGAAGAGGGTTCCGAGCGGGACTTCTGTTTGGTTGCTCGGACCAATAGGGAGCTGGAAAACTACGAGACAGCTCTGGGGCGAGAAGGCGTGGAGACCCGGCGAATCAAGCGGGATCAGGCTGATAACCGGGAGTTGCCCGGAATCCGGTTAGCCACCATGCACCGGGTGAAGGGGCTGGAGTTCAAATATCCGGGGATCTGGCCCCTCTTGGCACCTGCGATCACCA
>CAYFSD010000224.1:0-4102 GCA_964345705.1 uncultured Desulfohalobiaceae bacterium | reverse complement strand
GGCCTTTTTTTGCTTGGCCTCTGGCGGACCGGGAGCTGGCCGGGGGTTTTTCCGGCGGCGCTCTGCTTCTGCGCCGGATGGATCCTCGGTTGGGTCTGCCTTGTGGCGCCTCCCCCGTTGCAGCCGTCCCGGATGCCGGAATGGATGGCCGAGCGCAGGGAAGTTTTAGTCCGGGGGCAGGTGGAGAGGGTGCGGACCAAGCCCGAAGACAGGCTGCAGGTCATCCTGGACAGGCCGCGCTACCGCACGGACGGAAGGAGCGGGAGGCTGCCCATGGATCTGGCCTGGAACTGGTATGAGCCCCAGCGCGTGCCCTCTCCGGGGGACATCCTCCGAGCCAGGTTCCGCATCGAGCCCGTGCGGGGACAGCTCAATCCCGGCACCTGGGATACCCGCTTCTATTGGGCCAGACAGAAAGTGGGGTACAGCACATCCTCCGAGAAGGGCGAGGGAATCGAGTCCTGGCAGAAGCGGGAGAACACCTTCTGGCGGGCCAGACGATCCGTTGTCCAATCCGTGGCCGGCCATGCCGGGGACAGCGCGGGCGGCGGGATTCTTCTGGCCCTGCTCTGCGGGGACAAGTCCGAGCTCTCCTACGATCAGCTCCATCTCATCCGGCGGGCCTCCCTGTCCCACATCCTGGCCCAGTCCGGGCTGCATCTCGGGTTTGTCCTGGCTCTGGGCTGGATCCTGGCCCGCGGAGCGGGATGGCTGCGACCGGGCACGCTTCTTTATATCCCGCGGCAGAAGCTGGCCGTGCTCGCGGCGCTGCCCCTGGCGGTCTTCTATCTGTGGCTGGGCGGGTTCAAGCCCTCCCTGCTGCGGGCCAGCCTGATGTTTTTCTTCTGGGGGCTCTTGCTCTGGCGCGGCAGGGGACAGGTGCTCATGGACGGGCTCTTCGCCGCGGTCCTGGTCATGGTCCTGCTCTGGCCCCTGGGGGTCTTCGACCTGGGGCTGCAGCTCTCCGTCACCGCGGTGGCGGGGATCGTTCTTCTCTGGCCCCGGGTGGAGAGATGGCTGCGCCGGAGCCTGCCGCCCCTTCTCCAGAGAGCTGCGTTCTTCTACCCTCTGTCCATTCTGGGGATCAGCCTCGCGGTCAATGCGGCCCTGCTTCCCCTTCTGGTCTGGTACTTCGGACAGGTCAGCCCCCACATCTATCTCAATCTTCTCTGGCTCCCCGTGGTGGGCTTTTTGGTCATGCCCCTGGGCCTGGCCGGACTGGCCGCAACCTTCGTCCCCGGGCTGGAGAGCCTCGCCGGCTTGCTGCTGCAGTCCGCCGGCTTTCTGCTGCAGCAGCTCTTCGATCTGCTGCGGCTCATGGACGGCGCGGGATGGCTTCAGGAGCTGGTGCTGCCGCGTCCCCGCTGGCTGGAAATGCTCGGGTACTGGACCCTGCTCGCCTTCGCGGCCCTCCTGCCGGCTCACGGGATCAGGCGGCTCTGGCCCCTGGGCCTTTGCGCGACGGCACTTTTTCTTGCTCCTCTCGCGCAGGCCGCCTGGACTGAGCAGCCGCGGCTGAGCCTGCGCTTCTTCGACGTGGGCCAGGGCCAGGCGGTGCTTTTGCAGACACCAAAGAAGCGGCTGCTCATCGACGGAGGCGGCTCCTGGAATCGGGACTTCGACGTGGGCCGCCTGATCCTCTCCCCCGCTCTGAGTTGGGGACGGCTTCCCCAGGTGGACAAAGTGGTGCTCACGCATCCGGACTTCGACCACATGCGGGGGCTGTACTATATCCTGCGCCACTACCAAGTGGGGAGCTTTGCCTACAACGGTCTCTGGCCCACGGAATGGGACGGCCGCAGGCTCAAGCACGTCCTGCGGGAGGGTGACGTCCCCGCGCATACTCTGGATCCGGGCGACACCCTCGACCTGGGAGGGGATCTGCGGCTGGAGGTGCTCCACGCCGCGGACGGGACGGGGATCCGCTCGCCGAACAACACCTCCCTCGTTCTGCGGGTGACCCGCGGGGAGCGGGGGCTGGCCCTGCTGCCCGGGGACGCGGAATCCGGCCTTCTCAAGAGCCTGGCCGACTCGCGAGGCGAGCTGGAAGCCGAGCTGCTGGCCCTGCCCCATCACGGCAGCCGGAGCAGCCTGTGCCCGGCGTTCTACCGGGAGGCGGATCCCCGGCTCGCGGTGGCCAGCTGCGGCTTCCTCAACCATTTCCGTTTCCCCCACGAGGAAGTGCGCAGGGCCCTGAGCGAACAGGGCATTCCCCTGCTCACGACAGGTCAGCAGGGCAGCATCCGGGTGGGCTGGTACGGCCCGGAGCTGGAGATGCGGGTGGAGAGCCAGCTGGAAGAGGGCAGGGAAGGGAACGAAGTGGAGGGGTCGAATTGGTAAAATGGGTCAAGGACTCCAAGGAGAATGGTATGCAGGCAAGGTTTCGCTTGCGCCGCTCGGTGCTGAGCGTGCCGGGGAACAGGGAGAGGATGGTGGCCAAGGCCGTCCGGCGCGGGGCGGATCAGGTGATGCTCGATCTGGAGGACAGCGTCCCCCCCGAGGAGAAGGCCGGCGCCAGGGAGATCGCCGCCCGGGGCTTCAGCGACCTGGAGTGGGGCTCCGTCACCCGTTCCCTGCGGATCAACGCCATGGATACCCCCTTCGCCTACCGCGATCTGGTGGATGTGGTGGAGCGAGCGGGTGAGTATATCGACACCGTGGTGCTGCCCAAGGTGCGCTCAGCCAAGGAGATCGGGGCGGTGGCCCTCTTGTTGGATCAGATCGAGGCGGGGACCGGACAAAGGGGCGGCATCGGCCTGGAGGCCAGCGTGGAGGATGCCTCTGGCATGCTCAGAGTGGAGGAGATCGCCACCGCCACGGAGAGGCTGGAGGCCCTGGTCTTTGGCATCGCGGACTACGGGGCCTCGCTGCGCATGCCCAGCCGCGGCGCGAGCGGCCACGGGGAGGAGGATCCGGACTATCCGGGCCACAAGTGGCACTATCCCCTGAGCCGGCTGCTCATGGCGGCGCGAGCCGCAGGGGTCCAGGCGATCGATGCCCCGTTCGGCGACTACCGCGACCTGGAGGGGCTTGAGCGTTCCTGCCGCATGAGCGCGGCCCTGGGGTACGACGGCAAGTGGGCCGTGCACCCGGACCAGGTCGCGACCATCAATCGGGTCTTCACCCCGGAGGAAGGGGAGTACCAGCGCTGCAAGCGCATCCTGGAGGCCTTCGAGCGGGCCAGGGCCCGAGGGGAGGGGGCCATCTCCCTGGAGGGGGAGATGGTGGACGCCGCCTCGGTCCGCGTGGCCCGCGAGGTCTGCGCCAAGTGGGAGAGGATCCGGGAGCGGGAGGAAAAGGGTCCAGGAGAGAATGGCGGCCGGTGAGCTCCACCCCTTTGGCGGTCATTTCTAGCGTAAGAGCTGTTCTATCCGGGTCAGCATTTCTTTTTGCGCTTATTCATTCGTCTGTCCAGATAGAGATGCACTACCACGCTCACTCCCACCCCAAGCCCGATTCCCAACACGATGATATATCCCATCATTGCCTGTCCTCTTCCTCCCTTCGGTGCGCCTTCACTGGTAACCCGACGCCTGGGTTCCAAAAAGCCAGGCCGGAAGAGACCTATTTCTTCCCCTTCTTCTTTTTCTTCTGGTCCGCTAAGACCTCGTTGGCGATGACGATCTTCTGGATCTGGGAGGTGCCCTCGTAGATGGTGAAGACCCGGGCGTCGCGGTAGAGGCGCTCCACGGGGAACTCCTTGGTGTACCCGTACCCCCCGTGGATCTGCACCGCCTGGCCGGCCACCCGGTTGGCCATCTCCGTGGCGTAGAGCTTGGCCATGGAGGCCTCCTTGGAGCACTCCCTGCCTTTGTCTTTCATGGATGCGGCGGTGTAGATGAGGCCCTCCGCGGCCTCCACGTCCGTGGCCATGTCCGCGATCATCCAGCGCATCCCCTGGTTCTCGGCCAGAGGGCGTCCGAACTGCTCCCGCTGCTTGGCGTACTGCACGGAATATTCCAGGGCGGCCCGCCCCACGCCGAGCCCCTGGGCGGCGATGCCGATGCGGCCGTCGTTCAGACCGGACATGGCCACCTTGAACCCGCCCCCCTCCGGGCCCAGGAGGTTCTCCGCGGGCACGCGGCAGTCGTCGAGGATTAGG
>CAYFSD010000223.1:2827-4120 GCA_964345705.1 uncultured Desulfohalobiaceae bacterium | reverse complement strand
CGGATGAGCATCCCAGGAAGAGGATAAGGAGGAGATATGTCACAGAACACGTTAACCAAGGCGGACCTGGTGGAGCAAATCCACGAGAAGACCCAGAGAAACAGGTCCGAGGTCAAGAATCAGGTGGAGGATCTGCTGTCCGTCATGAAGGAGGCGATCAAGCAGGACTATTCCCTGCTGATCAGCGGATTCGGCAAGTTCGAGGCCTACGACAAGAAGGCCAGGCGGGGGCGGAATCCCCAGACCGAGGAGGCCATCACCCTGGCTCCGCGTACGGTCTGCGTTTTTCGGCTCTCACGCAAGTTTCGTTCCGAGCTCAATCCCGAAGGATGAAGCTGTCCGGGAACAGGGGCCGGATGTCTGCCAGGGCTGATCCGGCTTCGGACCGCGAGGTGAATTCTCCGGCGCGGACCCGGAAATAGCTATTGCCGTCGAGCTCGGCCTTGCGGACCCGCACATCGGACAATCCGAGATCCCTGGCCCGGCGCTTGGAGCGGCGAGCGTTCTCCAGACGCCTGAAGGAGCCGAGCTGCAGGCTGAAGTGCTTCTCGTCCTGGTCCCCGGAATCCACTATCTCGATCCGGACCCGCGCCGTGCCAGGCTCGACCATGTCCAGCCGCTGGGCCGCGGTAAAAGAGAGGTCGATGATCCGTTGCTTGCGAAAGGGGCCCCGATCGTTGATCCGGACCACAACCTGCTTGCCGTTATCCAGATTGGTCACCCGCACCCTGGACTGAAAGGGAAGCTGCTTGTGCGCCGCGGTCAGGGCGTACATGTCGTATTCCTCCCCGCAGGCGGTCTGTTGTCCATGGAATCCGGGGCCGTACCACGAAGCGACCCCTGTCTGGGCGAAGGCCTCCCCGACGGTATCGGGGGAGGGCTCAGCCGGAGAGGGGCCTTGCGGAGGGGAGATCCTCGGGCCGCCGCACCCCGCAAGCAGCGCCGCGATCAAAAGCAGCGGGATCAATGCGGCCAAAAGGGATCCTTCCCTTGGGCCACGGCGAATGGACTGGATCAATGGAGCGCCTTTTCTTTTTTTCCCGCCTCGGGGATGAGGCATCGTGAGCTGACCTCCGTATCTTGCAACTATTCACCACATTGATCCGTCCATGGGCCCGGGGGCATTGGAGTGGTGAATAGTTGCCCTTATTCAAGATAAAATTGACGGTGCAGGATTGGCAAGTCGTTAGCACGGAGGAGGCATGACGGGCAAGGTATCCCCGCGCGAGGCCCTCGGAGCTCGCGTCCGCGCGGCCTCGGTGCCGGAGCCCGGGCTTGCGCGATGCATCGCCA
>CAYFSD010000223.1:0-2727 GCA_964345705.1 uncultured Desulfohalobiaceae bacterium | reverse complement strand
GCTCGCGTCCGCGCGGCCTCGGTGCCGGAGCCCGGGCTTGCGCGATGCATCGCCAGGTCCCGATGCTCCGGGCTGGCCTTTGAATTCGGGCTGTCCCTGCGCGAGGTGGAAATCGCGGCCCTGGAGGAGGGGATCGTTCCCCGTCCCTATATCCGCAACATGCACGGTCTGTCCGCGAAAGAGATCCTGGCTCTCAGGCGGTCCAAAATCTGCCAGATCGGACTGGGCGGATTGGGGGGGTATCTCCTGGAGCTCCTGGCCAGAGTCGGGGTCGGAGCCATTACCGCGGCGGACGGGGATGTGACTGAAGAGACCAATCTGAATCGCCAGCTCCTGGCCACGGAAAGCGGGCTCGGCGGCTCCAAGGCGTCCGCGGCCCGGGAACGGGTGCGGGAGGTGAACAGCGCTGTGGACTGGTCCGGCCTCGGGGTCAGTCTCGACGAGGCGGGAATGCGTCGCGCCCTCGCCGGTAGCGATATGGTCCTCGACGCGCTGGGGGGGCTGGCTGTCCGCAGGCGGCTACACCGCGCGGCATCGGCCGAGGGCGTCCCCATGGTCACGGGGGCCGTGGCCGGCGAGGTGGGATACGTGGCCACCGTCCTCCCCGGAGGCGAATCTCCGGATATGCTGTGGAGCGGAAGGGACGGGGCGGAGTCGGAGCTCGGCTGTCTGCCGCACGCGGTTTCCGCGGTGGCCTCCCTGCAGGCGGCGGAGGCGGTGCACTTCCTCTGCGGGCGGCGGCCGCACCTTCAGGGCAGGCTCCTCGTGCTGGACCTGTCCGATTTCTCCTGGGACGTCCTCTCCCTGAGCTGATCCCGCCGGAAGCCCGATCCGAGGGGAAGGTCCCGACTTCCGGTTGCCATCCCTGATTCCCAGTTGTTGTTTTCGCGCCAAGTCAGCCGGCTTCGGGTTCGTCTTCCGGTCCCTCCTCGATATCCTCGTGGAGCTTAATCAGCTCCTCGAAACGCACGTCGGCGCCCAGTATGGCCGTGATCTCGTCATTTTCGTCCAGCACGGGCGAGGACACGGTCAGGCACAGCCTCTCCGTGAACATGGAGCGATAGAAGTCCGTGACATGAAGCTTGCCGGTCTGGATGGGTACCTGGAACCATTCCCTGTCGGCCAGGTCCTGGCCGATGAAGATGTGCCTGTACTTGGGCTTGTCCTCGGGATAGCTGATCTGCCAGGTGAAGAGCCTGCCGCGCATGTCGGTGAGGTACACGTACTGGATGAAGGGGTATTCCTCGATGAGGTGGCTCATCTTTTCCTGCATCACGTCTTCGTCCTCCACGCCCTGCAGCTCGTTGCTCAGCTGGGAGATGAGCTTGGAGGCGAAGGCGTGCGCGGTCTGCTTCAGGTGGTCGAACTCGGAGATGAAGTATTCCGGCAGGTAGCGCTTCACCAGGCTGCGCATCTCCTCGTAGGACATGGAGGTGTTTCTGCCCTTTTCGTACTGCTGCATGATCCGGCGATGAATCTTGCCCACAGCGGGATGGGACTTGCTGATCTGCTCTTCGTTCTCCAGCCCCAGGGCCTGGTTGATCCAGTAGGCCACTCCGGCCCTGCCGGATTTGTCCGTGATGATGATGGGCACGGACTTGCCCAGGATGTGCTTGGTGTCGAAGATGTTGTAGATCTCTTCGCTCTTGGCCAGTCCGTCCACGTGGATCCCCGCGCTGGTGGCGTTGAAGTCGCGCCCGACGAAGGGATAGTTCGGGGCGATCCGGTAGTGGAGCTCCTTCTCGAAGTATTCCGCGATGTCGGTAATCACCGGGGTGTACGCGGCGTCGTCGTCTCCGGTGAGGGAGATGTACTCGATGACCAGGGCCTCTATGGGGGTGTTTCCGGTTCGCTCCCCGAAGCCGAGCAGGGCCCCGTTGGTGGCGGAGCAGCCGTAGAGCCAGGCCGTGGTGGCGTTGATCAGGGCCTTGTGGAAGTCGTTGTGCCCGTGCCATTCCAGCCATTCGCCGGGGACATCCGCTTCGTCGGTGAAGGCCCGGACGATCTTGCTCACGTTCCGCGGCAACGAGGCCCCGGGATAGGGCACCGCATAGCCCATGGTGTCGCAGAGACGGATTTTGACCGGGATGCCGCTCTCCCTCGCCATGTGCATCAGCTTCTGGGCAAAGGGGATGCAGAAGCCGAAGATGTCCGCCCGGGTGATGTCCTCGAAGTGGCATCTGGGCCGGATCCCCAGCTCCAGGGCCCTTTCCACGACCTCAAGATAGTCATTGAGGACCTGTTTCCTGTCCTTCTTCAGCTTGAGATAGATGTGGTAGTCCGAGACCGAGGTGAGCATCCCGGTCTCCTTGAGGCCCATGTCCTTGACCAGGTCCAGGTCCTGCTTGTTGCAGCGGATCCACCCGGTGACTTCTGGATAGGTGTAGTTCTTGGCCAGGCAGTCCTCCACAGCCTTGCGGTCCTTGTCCGAGTAGAGGAAGAACTCGCTCTGCCGGATCAGGCCGCTCTGGCCGCCCAGATGGTGCAGATAGTCGTAGAGGGTGCTGATCTGTTCTGCCGTGTAGGGCGGACGCGCCTGCTGACCGTCCCGAAAGGTGGTGTCGGTGATGACCATGGGATCGGCCGGGCGGGGCATGATGAAGATGTCGTCGAACCGGCATCTGCCCACCTTCTTAAACGGATACATGGAACGGAAGAGCTGCGGGGCTTCCGGATTGTCGATCTCGTGCTCCGTTTCCGGCTGCTGGAGGTGAAGCGTGTGTTTGG
>CAYFSD010000222.1:0-4133 GCA_964345705.1 uncultured Desulfohalobiaceae bacterium | reverse complement strand
GCTTTCCCCAGGGGGCACCAACGACCCTGACGACGAAGCTGTTTCACTACTTGAGCTACGCCCTGCCCATCCTCGGCACGCCCCAGACGGAGATGGTGCGCTTCTTGGATCAACATGGCGTGGGCATGACCGTTTCAAATGCTCAGGATTTGGCTGACGCGGTGATCACCCTTGGGAAAAAGCCCGAGCAGTGGGCAAAGATGTCCCAGGCGGCCAGGGATTTCTCTGATGGGCACGACTTGGAGCAGGAGACGGCCCTCATGGCAGACTTCCTGGTCAGCTTGACAGGGCCGGGGATCCGGTGAAAAAAAGTCGCCAAGAGATGGAGGACAGGTACGTTGAGCACAGATACCGTAACGATGTTGCTTGAGAGAATCCGAAGCCCGCAATGCCAGGTGGGCATCATCGGCCTGGGCTACGTGGGTCTGCCCCTGGCGATGACCTGCGTGCGGCGAGGTTTTCAGGTTCTTGGCTTTGATGTGGACTCTGCCAAGGTGAAGAACCTCATGGCCGGGCAGAGCTATATCGCCCACCTGTCGTCCGAGCGGGTGGGGGAGATGGTGAAGAGCGGGGATTTCGAGGCCACCACCAACTTTCACCGGTTGTCGGATCCGGATGTGCTGCTGATCTGCGTGCCGACCCCACTGACCTGGCAGCGAAAGCCGGACATGCGGTTCGTTGAGAGCACGGCCCGGCAGATCGCGAAGACGCTCCGCGGGGGGCAGCTCGTGGTGCTGGAGTCAACGACCTATCCTGGAACAACGGATCAGCTTGTTCGGGAGATCCTGGAGAAGGAGTCATCAGGAGCGGAGGGAGAAAGGCTGAAGTGCGGGGAGGGCTTCTTCCTGGCCTTCTCGCCTGAACGGGAGGATCCAGCGAACCCGGACTTCGAAACCGCCACCATCCCCAAGGTGGTTGGCGGAGTGGACGAAGCGTCCACAGACCTGGCCGTGGCGTTTTATGACCAGATCATCCAGAAGACAGTGCGGTTGTCGTCGGCGCGGGCGGCGGAGGCGACGAAGCTGACCGAGAACATCTTCCGGGCGGTGAACATCGCCCTGGTAAACGAGCTGAAGGTCATCTACGACAAGATGGCCATCGACGTGTGGGAGGTGCTGGACGCGGCGAGCAGCAAGCCCTTCGGGTTCATGCGGTTCAACCCGGGTCCGGGCTGGGGCGGGCACTGCATCCCCATCGACCCCTTCTACCTGACGTGGAAGGCTCGTGAGTACGGGGTGCAGACCCGGTTCATCGAGCTGGCGGGCGAGGTGAACGTGGAGATGCCCGAGTACGTGATCAGGAAGCTCATGCTGGCATTGAACGAGCAAGGCAAGCCCCTCAAGGGCGCCAGGGTTCTGGTACTGGGGGTGGCCTACAAGAAAGACGTAGACGATGCCCGTGAGAGCCCGGCCTTCGTGATCCTCGACAAGCTCCAGGAGCTCGGGGCGGAGCTGGCGTACCATGACCCCCACGTACCAACCCTGCCGAGAACTCGACGCTGGCCGCATTTACCTATGCTGGAGTCGCTGCCTCTGACGGTGGAGACTGTGCGGGCTCAGGACGCGGTGCTGGTGATCACTGACCACCGAGCCGTGGACTACGCATTGGTGGAGCAGGAAGCGGCGCTTGTGGTGGATACGCGAGGGATCTATCGCGCGCTCGGAAGCAAGGTGATAAGAGCGTAGCGTGCTCTCTCTTCTGCAAGAACCAGCACACAAGCCACAGCCACTGATTGAAGCGAAGTGATCATGCCCAAGTCCAAGCTCTCCCTGCTCCATGTGGCCGGTGCGCGGCCGAACTTCATGAAGATCGCTCCGGTGATGCGCGCGGTGGCAAGGCACCCGGACCGGCTGGAGCAGGCGCTGGTGCATACGGGGCAGCATTACGACGACAACATGTCACGGGTGTTCTTCGAGCAGCTCGGACTGCCGAAGCCGGACCTGAACCTGGAGGTGGGTTCGGGGTCTCACGCGGTGCAGACGGCGCGGATCATGGAGAAGTTCGAGCCCATCGTGCTGTCGCGGAGGCCGGACTGGGTGGTTGTGGTGGGAGATGTGAACTCCACCATCGCCTGTGCGCTGGTGTGCGCGAAGCTGGGGGTTCGGGTGGCCCATGTGGAGGCGGGGCTCAGGTCTGGTGACCGGACCATGCCCGAGGAGATCAACCGGGTATTGACTGATCAGATCTCGGACCTGCTCTTCACGCCGTCGCGCGACGGGGACGAGAACCTGCTCCGGGAGGGAGTGGAGGCAGCAAAGATCCACTTCGTGGGCAACGTGATGATCGACACCTTGCTTCGGCTCCTGCCCAGTGCAGAGGAGGCGTTTTTCAAGCTGCTTGCGAGCCACGAAGGGCTGGCGAACCGCCTGGGAGGTAAGCCTAAAAGCAGCTCTGCGGGATCCACGGCTCCATACTTGCTGGTGACACTGCACCGGCCCTCCAATGTGGACGATGTCGACACCCTTGGCGAGATCATGTCGGTCGTGGGTGAGCTGGCGGGACGAATGCCTGTGGTATTCCCGGTGCATCCCCGCACCCGGGCGCGGCTGAAGGCTTTGGGATGGGCGCCACCATCGAGCGCAGCGGAGCAGAACCTGCTTCTTGTGGACCCTGTGGGCTACCTGGAGTTCGTTGGCCTTCAGCGTCACGCGGCCCTGGTGCTCACGGACTCCGGAGGCATTCAGGAGGAGACGACAGTTCTGGGCGTGCCCTGCCTCACAGCTCGACCCAACACTGAGCGGCCTGTGACCATCACCTCGGGTACGAACCAGCTTGTGGAATCCAACCGGGAGGCTCTGCTGGAGGCGGTGGACCTCACACTGTCATGCCCTCAACCCGAGGTGCGAGTGCCCGAGCTCTGGGACGGGCGGGCGGCGGAACGGATCACCGAGGTGTTTCTTCAGCAGTAGAACTGTGCCACGCGCCCATGCGCGGTCACGGCTTCGTCCTCCGATGCGCTTCGGGACGGTATCCCCCTGTCTGGCGGCAAGGCCCTGCGGAGCAGGTCGATCGCCACCGCGAGCGGGGTTCGGCAGCGCAGCCGATGGGCGGCCTGGACCATCTCATCCTGGATCTGGGAGCTGGCCTGCTGGCCAAGCGCCAGGATCTCGTCGACCCAGCCCAGGCAGGTGAAGGGGCGGTGCTTGTAGAAGTGGACCAGGAGGTGGACCAGCTCCACCGCGGGAGTGAGCCTGCGGGCATCGACTCCGTGTACCGCGGCGGGAACGGGTGAGACCGCCTTCCAGCCGGAGCTCGGGAGGAAGGCGGTGCCCAGGCGGGTATGGAGCTCCACCGTGGTCTGGAGGCCTTTCAGGTGCCGGTGGTGCATGACCCGTCGGAGCCGATGGGACGGCTCGGACTCCCGGATCCCGATGGCGGCGAGGCGCCGGACGGCCTTGTCGATGTCTTCCTGGGGCACGAGAAGATCGATGTCGGACATGGGCCGGAGGCTGATGTCCTCCCGGTAGAGGCTGTCCAGGAGGGCGATGCCCTTGAGAGGCGCCATGGGGATGGATCCAAGTGCCCCCGCAACATCCTGAAAAATCTTTATTTTCAGGATGTTTGATGCAAGTATGGGCTTTCGCTGGGCATCCAGGTGGGAGCGGAGCTCCGGCTCCAGGTCGGGATGCCGACTGAGCGAGATCAGGCGATGGCCGAGTAGCCAGGCCCTGGCCTCTTTCCGGGGAAGCCGGTTGGCGTGGTCCACCAGGAGATCCCGGAAGCATTGCAGATCCGTGGGCATCTGCCCGTCTTCATACCTTCAATCCACCGTCACCGCAACAGGCCCGCTGGAGCACCGCCGGGCGGAATGGCCCGGCTTCGGCCTGCTCCTTCGTCGATGACGATCCGGATCTGGATCAGGCCCAGGACCCGCTGCGGAACCACGCGGCAAACCTGACCGGAACCCTGAACATGCTGGTGGCGGCCCGGGAGGCCGGGGTGAGCAGATTCGTGATGGCGGCCTCCACGTCGGCCTACGGGGACTGTGAGCAGATCCCGACCCCGGAGACGGCTCCAAGTGGACCCTCAAGGCCCCTACGCGACTCAGAAGCTGGCCTCGGAGCTCTACGGCCTGAGCTGGGCGCGGCTCTTTTCGATCCACGCCTGTTTACGCCGCAATCTGCCATTCATCC
>CAYFSD010000221.1:0-4140 GCA_964345705.1 uncultured Desulfohalobiaceae bacterium | reverse complement strand
GGGGCGGCAGAGCCTGGTGACCATCCGGATCTGAAGCGGGGAGAGGTCCTGCACCTCGTCCAGGAGCACGTGCCCGTAGCGGCCGCCGACCTCGCTCTCCAGCCACGTCTCCAGCAGATCGGTGTAGTCCATGAGCCCCAGGCGCTTCTTCTCCTCCTCGTAGGCTTCCCGCGCCTGACGGAGGTCCTCGTCGGGCCGAAGCGTCTCTCGGCAGAAGGCCAGCCGGTCCCACGGCGCCTTCCCCTCGCGGGAGCCGAGCTGCGGGTTGGCCCGGAGAAAGAGTGTGTACGCCTCCTCCTCGGTCATGATCTGCCGGGCGGCGCCGGCGCGTTGCAGATCCGCGTGGGCCAGGGAGTGCAGGGTGTCCACCCTGGGGGTCTCCTGGTTTCCGCTGTCGCGCACGTCCAGCCGCTGCCTGAGCTCCCGGGCCGCGGCCCGGGTGAAGGTGAGCACCACGATGTCCGCCGGCCGGCAGCCCTGGCGCAGCAGATGATTCGCCCGCCCCACCAGGGTGCGCGTCTTTCCCGTTCCCGGGCCGGCGACCACGAGGAGAGGGCCGCCCTCGGCCTCCACGGCCCGCTGCTGCTGTGCGTTGAACAGGGGGGTCGTTCCCTCTTCCTTATCCTGTGCCTCGGCGCCGCGCGCCCTCTCCGCGGGAGCGGGGTCCGGACTCTCCGGCTTGTGCGAGCCGGAGCCACCTGCGGGCACGAGGCGTCTGCCCCGGTGCAGCTCCTGCCGCTCCTGCGGGGTGAAGGCAGAGATGATCCCGAACTGACCGTCGAATCCCGGCTCGCGATGCACCTCGCCGCTCCGCATGCGGCGGACGGCCTCGCCCAGGGCGGGAGAGACGGACTTCAGCTCCGCGATCGGGGCCTGGAGCAGGACATTCAGCTCCGAAGTGTGGGACTGGAGCAGGCTGGTGTACAGCCGCCGCACCTTTTTCGTTTTGCTCCCCGTTCCCAGGATCTCGGAGAGGATCTCCGGCAGGGGGATGAGGGAGTAATAGGAAGGGCTGCCCGGCGGCTGGTGCGGCTCGTTACGGTCGGCAAGACTCAGAATGCGGTTGAGCACGCCCACGGTGACCGGCTTGCCGCAGACGGGACAGATATTGCTCATGCGGAAGGTTTCCCTGGGATCCAGCCGGATGCCGCAGGCGCGGTGCCCGTCCAGATGGTACTTGCCCTCTTCGGGGAAGAACTCCACCGTGCCCAGGAAGTTGGGGGTTTGCTCCGGATGCTTCAGGGATTGAAGGATATTGTCGTAGCTCGCCTCGCCCTGGAAGAGATTGGCCTCCCGGGCCAGCTTCTCCCCGGAGTGGGCGTCGGAGTTGGACACGAGGCGGTACCCGTCCAGGGCGCTCCAGAGCCAATTCATCTCCGGGTCGGAGGAGAGCCCGGTCTCCAGGGCGAAGATCTCCTCGCTCAGGGAGCCGAAGCAGTCGGCCAGGCGATCGAACCCGGACTGGGAGCCGAAGAGGGAGAACCAGGGGGTCCAGATATGGGCCGGGATGAGGAAGGCGCGGTCGTCGGTCTCCAGGACCAGCTCCAGGAGGTCCCGGGCATCAAGGCCCAGGATGGGCCTGCCGTCGGAGCGGAGATTGCCGATGCGCTCCAGGCGCTTGTTGAAGCGGTGCACGCACTCCAGGCGGGGAAAGAAGACCAGGTTGTGCACCTTGCGCACCGCGCCGCCGCGCTTGTAGATGGAGCTGATCTCGGTGCAGAGGATGAAGCGGGGCGGGGTCAGCTCGAAACCCTCCCCGAGCCAGGGGATCTCCTCCCCGAGGCGGGAGGGATCGCGCAGGCGCAGGAGGCCGCTGTCCTCCTCTTCCAAAGCCTCCTCCAGCTCGGCGAGCCAGGCGGGATGGGTGAAATCGCTGGTGGCCACCACCTGCAGGCCCTTGACCGCCCCCCAGGCGGCCAGCTGCCTGGGGGTCAGGGATTTGCTGGTGGCCATGGAATAGCGGGAATGGATGTGCATGTCCGCGAGGAACTCGGCCATATTCAGGGCTCCTTCTCCTGGAGGTCGGCGCGGGGGGCGTAGAGCCTGGCCTCCGTGCCGCCCAGATTCCGGTTGTGCAGGGTGAGATGCGAGCCGTTCCGGTTGGCCAGGCGCAGGGCGATGGACAGCCCCAGACCGGTGCCCTCCCGCTTGGTGGTCACGAAGGGATGGAAGATCCTCTCCCTCATTTCCGGGTCCAGGCCCGGCCCGTTGTCCGCGACCGCGAGGTACTGCCCGCTGGAGTCAGCTTCCAGGCTCATCCGGACTACGGGGTCCGCGTGCTCGGAGCTGGCTTGTCCCGCGTTGACCAGGAGGTTCATCAGGATCCGCTGCAGCTGCTCCGGGTCCCAGAACCAGCGAACGCCCTCCACGGAGGCGTCGATCTCAAAGGCTACATCCGGATAGGAGTGGCGCAGGTTCTCCACGCAGGCGCGCAGGATCTCGGCGAGATTCGTTTCCCGCGGCTCGGCGTCCTCCGGCTTGGCAAAGGCCAGGAATTCCTTGACCAGATTGTCCATCCGCTCGATGTCCTTCTGCACGATGCCCTGCAGCTTGGCCCGCTGCTGTTCGGGAATGCCCTCCTGCTGGGAGAGCTGCAGGCTGGCCTTGATCCCGGCCAGGGGATTCTTCAGCTCGTGGGCCAGTCCGGCCGCGAGCTCGCCCAGGCTGGCCATCTTTTCCATCTGCTTCACCTGCTCCTGTAGGGCCTTTATCTGGGTGATGTCCGTGAACAGGATCAGGGTGCCCTTCTGCTCAGGGAGAAGGGCCAGAGTCGCGCCCAGGGTGCGGCCGTTCATGGCGGTTTCCGTGCGATGGAGGCTCGTTTTGTCCCACTCCTCCCCCAGGGCGGCCAGGGAGGGAAAGATCTCCCGGATATGGGCCCCGAGGGCCGCTGGATAGTCCTGTATTCCCGCCAGGTTCAGGGCAGCCTGGTTGATCACGGAGATGAAGCCCTGGGGGTCCACCACGAGCAGGGCGCTGTTCATCCAGTCCAGGACCCTGGTCTTGAGCTCCTCGGAGTGCTGGAGCTGGCGTTGTTTTCTGGCCAGCTCGTGGAGGAGATGGGTCTCGTTGGAATAGCCCATGCGGAGCAGGGAAGTGATGAGGAAGAGGGCGATGAGCTGCATGGCTGGATAGTACAGGGCTTGCCTGGCGTTCAGTCCGGGCTGCAGCGTCACCAGGGGCTGGAAGTGCTGCGCGACGGCGAGGAGCGCCACCAAAAGCCCGGTGGCGCAGCTGATGCGCATGGCCGCGGAAGAGCCGAGAAGCCGGCCGTAGAGAAAGACGAGGCCCAGGAAGATGAAGAAGAAGTAGCTGGTCACGCCCCCGGTGATGAGCAGGAGGTAGGCGGCCAGGGAGAAGTCCGTCACCAGCTGCAGCCGGAAGAGGAAGAGGGCGTCCGTGAAGCGCCTCCAGCCGATAAGGAAGAACAGGGTGACGGAGAAGCCGATCAGGAGGAAGGCCACGTAGTGGCCCTGGCCAAGGATTTGCAGGGTGTCGGGCAGGGAAGTCTCGCCCGCGCCGCTCAGGGTGAGGGGAAGAATGAGCAGGACGAGCATCACGAGGCGAAAGAAGCAGACCAGCCCCACCCGTTGCCGCAAATCGTCCGGAATGCGGCCCTGTCCGGAGCCTTTATTCGTTCCCGCAGTCCACGGGGTCATCGCCGACCTTGTCCAGTGCGTGCTGCAGGGCTGGGAGCACCGCCTCCAGGTTGTCCCGGATGGCGCGCACGCTTCCCGGCAGGTTGAGGATGAGGCTCTTTCCCAGAATACCGGCCTGGGCCCTGGAGAGGACGGCGCGAGGGGTCTTGGCCAGGGAGGCGGCCATCATGGCCTGCTCGAAGCCGGGCAGCTCACGGTCCAGGACGCGCTGGGTCGCCTCGGGGGTGAGGTCCCGGCTGGTCAGCCCGGTTCCACCGGTGGTGAGTACCAGATCCACCCGGAGCTCCAGGGCCAAGTGGTGCAATAGGCTCCTCAAGCGTTCCGGATCGTCGGGAAGGACGTAGTGCTGACCATGGGCCAGGGGGAGCCTGGCTCCGACCAGCTCATGCAGGAGCGCCCCCCCCTCGTCCTCGCGAAGCCCCACGTGGGCCTTGTCGCTTAGGGTGATCGAGGCCAGGGTGTAGCCCTCCTTCCAGCAGGA
>CAYFSD010000220.1:0-4142 GCA_964345705.1 uncultured Desulfohalobiaceae bacterium | reverse complement strand
GGTCGGACTCAAGTCGCCGGGCTCGTGCTTGCCGGAGGACGCGGGAAGCGGATGGGATCCGCTGGCCCCAAGGTCCTCATGCGGCTTCTGGGCGAGCCCATGCTGCTGTATATTTATCGGGCCCTTTTCTCCGTGCTCCCCGAGGAGTCGATCTGGACCGTGGTGGGCCACAAGCGGGAGGACGTGGAGCGGGCCTTCCCCGAACACGCCCCGCGCTTCATCCATCAGGAGAGCCAGCTGGGCACGGGGCATGCCCTGATGTGCGCCCTGCCCGCCCTCCAGGAAAGCGGATCCACGCATTGCATCGTGGTCAACGGCGATGTGCCGCTGCTGCCCGCCCGCGCGCTCCGCGACCTGCAAGAGCGTGCCCTGACCGGGCGAGCGGATGTTGCCTTTCTCACCATGCGCCTGCCCGATCCGAGGGGATACGGCAGGGTCATCCGCGGCGAATCGGGCCTCGTGGACCGGATCGTGGAGGACAAAGACCTCCGTGCCGGAGAGGAGAGCGCCGACGAGGTGAATGCGGGGATCTACTGCCTGGACCTTGGCAGCGTCGCCCCCTATCTGGAACGCATGGACCGGAACAACGCGCAGGGCGAATATTACCTCCCTCAGCTCGTCGAGCTGATCGCGGCGGACGGCGGCCGAGTGGACGCTGTGTGCGAGGAATCCGGTGATCGCGAGCTATTGGGCGTGAATCGGCCCAAGGAGCTGGTGGACAACGAGGAGCTCCTGCGTCGGCGCACCGTGGATTCCTGGCTGGATCGCGACGTGATCCTGCGCAATCCGGCCCAGGTGCGCATCGGCCCCCTTGTGGAGCTGGAGCCCGCCTGCGAGCTCACCGGGCCTTTGGAGATCTACGGCCGAAGCCGGGTTGCCCGCGGAGCGCGGATCGATTCCCATGTCCGGATCGAGGACAGCGCCATCGGCGAAGGGGCCTGGATCAGGAGCTTCTCCCACGCCGAGGGGGCCGAGGTGGGGCAGAACGCCCAGGTCGGCCCATACGCCAGACTGCGGCAGGCCGCTGTGCTGGAGCGGGAGAGCAAGGCGGGCAATTTCGTTGAGGTCAAGAAAGCCGTCCTGGGGCCCGGCAGCAAGGCCAATCATCTGGCCTATATCGGCGATGCCTCCGTGGGCAGCGGGGCCAATATCGGCGCGGGATGCATTACCTGCAATTACGACGGGCGGGCCAAGCACCGGACCACGATCGGTGACGGCGCCTTTATCGGAAGCAACGTTTCCCTGGTGGCTCCGCTGGAAGTCGGGCCGAAGGCGATCGTGGGCGCCGGGTCCACGCTCACCAAGAGCGTCCCCGAGGCCTTCCTCGCCGTGGCCAGGGCCAAACAAAGGAATCTGCAGCGCAAGGGACCGAAACGCGAGAAGGGCGATGGAGATACTGGACAAACTGGAACAAAAGATTCATAATCTCTTGAACAGAGTTCACTCTCTGGAGGAGGAGAATCGACAGCTGAAACGCGAGCTGGAGCAAGAGAGGGAAACCAAGGAGCACGTAACGCGGAAGCTGGACGATCTCTTGCAAAAAATCGACGAGGCAGATATAAACTAATGAATGCCTGAATATCAGATAAACGTTCTTGGGCAAGAGGTCTCTTTCCGAACCAATGCCGGCGAATCCCGGGTCAGGGATGCCGAGCTGCTGATACGGCGCACGTTTAACAGGCTGAATACATACGGGAACCGGCTGAGCAATGAAAAGCTGCTCATTCTGGTTGCCTTGAGCTTGGCTGATGACTATCTGCAAACGAAGCACAAGCTCCAAAGCTATCAAGACGAGCTGGCTCGGCTCGTGGAAACGATAGACAGCGGATGAACTCCTTGCGAAGGACCCTGGAAGTCTCGTGATTGCCGGAGCCTTTTTTGAGCCAACGCCAACAAACTCGGGAGCCGCTCCAGTAACCTGTTGTGCATGCCCGGCCTGGACCGGGAAGCCTGATGGTTACGAGAGGCACCCACCTGGATAGCCAGGTTCAAAATAGACCGCAACACGGACTTCCGGGGTATTATTTCCCAATTTTTTCATCAGCGCCAATGCCGAAACAAGCCTGTGTAAGCCCCTGAGGCGCCCTGCCGCTCGAGCATGCCCTGATCGTGGTGCCGGCATGCTCCCGCCAAGTAATCCTTCGAGACCCTCTCGCCCATGAACAAGCCAGCGGACGGAAAAAGCCGCAGCCGGATTCCGCGGAACCGGTAAGGCCCGAGAGAGCTCCGTTCGGTGCGCGTTCTGTTGTCCGTGCCGAAGGAGCGACGCGGCCCTTCGTCGCTCCCGTCACAAGCAATAGACCAGGCACGTCGTCTCCCGGCCCGTCCCCGTCCCCGAACCATCCGCGGTTCGAGGACGGGGACGGGCCGCCCACTGGGGGCCGCGGGGAAAGAGACGAACGCGCCGCGAGGTTGCCCAAACCTCTCGAACAAGGAGAATGTCCTATGCAGATGATAGGAATCGCCGCAATATTCCTGCTATGCGGCATAGGGATCGGTTACGGGGTGTACACGGCGATCGCCCGAAGAAAGCAGCGCGATGCGACTGCCAGGGCGAACCAGATCCTGGAGGACGCGACCAAGGAAGCGGAAGCCAAGAAGAAGGAGTACCTGCTCCAGGCCAGGGACGAAGTCTTCCAGCAGAAGAAGGAGATGGAGAACGAGTTCAAGGAGCAGGAGAACAAGCTGAAGAAACAGGAGGACAAGCTCCAGAAGAAGGAAGAGCGCCTGGAGTCCAAGCAGGAGAAGATCAATCAGAAGGAGGCCGAGCTCGCGGAAACGGAGAAGCACCTGGGAGACAGGGAAAAGGAGCTGCAGAACCGCGAGCGGGAGCTGGAGGAAAAGAAGAAGGAGCAGGAGCAGCGCCTGCAGGAGATATCCGGCCTGAGCCGCGAGGAGGCCAAGGAAAAGCTCATGGCGGATGTGGAGAGCCAGGTGCGGCACGAGTCCGCCAAACGGGTGCGCCAGATCGAAACCGAGGCCAAGGAGACCGCGGACAAGAAGGCCAAGGAGATCCTGGCCAACGCCATTCAGCGTTATGCCGGGGACTATGTCTCGGAGCAGACCGTCGCGGCGGTCAATCTTCCCAGCGACGAGATGAAGGGACGGATCATCGGAAGAGAGGGGCGGAACATCCGCTCCTTCGAGTCGGCCACAGGCGTGGATCTGATCATCGACGACACGCCGGAAACGGTGATCCTGTCCGCATACAGCCCCCTGCGGCGGGCCAAGGCCAAACGGGTCCTGGAGCGGCTGATCACCGACGGCCGGATCCATCCCGCCCGGATCGAGGATATTACCCAGAAGGTGGAGAAGGAAATGGAGGTCAAGCTCCGGGAGACCGGGGAGCAGGTCACCTTCGACGTGGGCGTGCACGGAATCCATTCCGAGCTGATCCGTCTCCTGGGCCACCTCAACTTCCGCACCAGCTTCTCCCAGAACGTCCTGGACCACTCCATGGAGGTGGCCTTCCTCTGCGGCATCATGGCCTCGGAGCTGGGCATGGACGTGAAGAAGGCCAAGCGGGCCGGGCTCCTCCACGACATCGGCAAGGCTGTGGACCACGAGACGGAGGGGCCGCACGCGCTCATCGGCTCCAACCTGGCCAAGAAGCACGGCGAGTCCAAGGACATTATCCACGCCATCGAGGCCCACCATGAAGACGTGCAGGCCCAGTCCATCCTGGCTGTGCTGGTCCAGGCGGCGGACAGCCTCTCCGGGGCTCGGCCCGGGGCGCGGAAGGAGCTGCTGGAAAACTACGTCAAGCGCCTGGAGGAGCTGGAGAACGTGGCCACTTCCTACGACGGGGTGAGCAAGGCCTACGCCATCCAGGCCGGCCGCGAGCTCAGGGTGATGATCGACAGCGACAGGGTGGACGAGGACCAGACCTATATGCTCTGCCGGGACATCGCCCAGTCGGTTGAGGAACAGCTGACCTATCCCGGCCAGATCAAGGTGACCTGCATCCGGGAGAGGCGCTCGGTGGAATACGCGAAGTAGGGCTCGGGGCCACAGGGATGCGCATCCTCTTTCTGGGCGACATTGTGGGCCGGCCGGGCCGGGAAGCGGCAGGTGCGAGGCTATCCAGGCCTTTTGCGAGCAGGAAAGGGTGTGAGCGAAGCGATGTCCCGGACGCGAAGCGA
>CAYFSD010000219.1:0-4169 GCA_964345705.1 uncultured Desulfohalobiaceae bacterium | reverse complement strand
GCCTGCGGCAGACGCATTCAGGATTTGGCCTGCCCGGACCCCATCCCGGAGCACTCCCTTAAGGCGGCGGTGACCAGGCTGCGGGACATGGGGGCCCTCGACGCCAGCGGGGACATCACCGAGCACGGCAGGCGCCTCTTCCGTCTTCCACTGGATTCCCAGCTGGCCCACCTCATTGCCGCCGCCTCCACGGAGCGGGGGCAGGCGGACGCCACCGACCTGGCGGCCGCCCTCACCGCCCAGGGCCGGCTCCTGGCGCCCAGCCAGTCGGATCAGGGCCGGGAGGAGCTCGGGCACTTCGCCCCGGAGCCCTGTGACGCCTGCACCCTCATCCGCCTGGTGCGCGATGATCCCCCGCGCGCGGTCCGGGTGAACACAAGCGCCCTGCGGGAAGCCCGGCGCACCGCGGAACAGATCCGTCAAAGCCTGGAGCTCCCCTCCGCGGGAAATGCGCCTCCTGACCGGGACGAGCTGGTGCGCCAGATCCTGGCCGCGGATCCGGAGCTTGCCTTTGTCCGCCGCATCAAGCGGGACTTCTGTCTGGGCAACGGCAGCGAGGAAGTGGAGATCGGCGGGGACAGCCGCATGCAGCCAAGCCACGCCGCGGCCATCGTCCTGGACCGGCACAGCATCCCGGGCAAGGGAACGACCAGGACGGTGACCATCGCCACCTGCCTGGCCCCGGTGTCCTTCGCCGAGCTGGCCGGTGCCGGCCTGGGCGACATCGAGCGAAGGGAGCCCTTCTGGGAGAAGGGCCGGCTGCAGCAGACGGTGGAGCGGGTCTACGCCGGCCGGGTTATCAACTCCTGGCGGGAGGAGCCCGAGGGCGAGGCCCTCTGCCGGGGCGTGGCCGAGCTCGTCGCCGCCGGCGAGCTCTGGCCCGAAACCGGAAGGCGCCTGCGGGAGGACGTGGAGGCCTGGAACCTCTATATCCGCCTGGGATTCGCCAGTGGCGAGGAGGTGGATCCCCGGGAATGGCTCGCGGACAGGCTGGCTGGCATCGGCCTGGAGACGAGCGAGGACTTGGAAATGCTGGAGCCCGACGACCTGTGCTTCGAAGGCGTCCCGGACTGGGAGCGGGGAGAGTTCGATCGCACCTACCCCCGCCGCCTGAGCCTGGCCAACCTGGAGCTGGAGGTGGAATACGAGCCCTCGCTTTCCCGGATCACCCTGGTCAAGACCTCCGGCATCCGTAAGAACCCGCCCCAGCGCTGGGAGCTGCCCGCCTGGGGTCGCGGCTGGGAGATCCGCTTTCGGGCCGGGAGCAAGGTGGTGCCCATTAGCTAGCAAACCTCAAGGGCTCAAAAGGCTTATGGTCCCGCCGCTTACCGGTCTGTCAACCCACTGACTCACCGACTCACCGAAACGTCGCCCCTGCCCACTTGCCCCGCTCCGGGGATTGTGCTTCAATAGAGGGTGGAGAATCGGATCCCTCGAGCGGATCGGCCTGGTCCAACCAAGGGGCATGCCATGCGATTCGGGCTCACGGACCCCGAGTCCGAGGACGGGTCCAGCCTCCTCTATCCCGTCTGCGTCCTGGCTCCGCTGCTTCTGGGCCCGCACGGCGGGAGCTGGAAGGCAAAGCAGGAGCCGGACTTAAAAAAATCATGGGGAACCGCTGACTCGTCCGGAGAAATGCAGCATGCGCGGCAACGTCGTCCTGAAGATCGCCCTGTGCGCCCTGGCGGCCCTGGTCCTGGCGGGCGGCCCGTTCTGTGGCCCGCACGGGGCCTCGGCCAAGGAACGTATCGGCCTCCCGGCAATTGAGCCCGGCAGGCAGGGAGCGCTCTCCGAGCTTTTGCACAAGCGCCGTTCCGTGCGCCGCTTCGGCTCGGGGCAGCTTCAACTGGAAGAGACGGCACGGCTGCTCTTCGCCGCACAGGGCATCACCCGGAAGGGCCGCTACCGCACGGTCCCCTCCGCTGGAGCCCTGTATCCCCTGGAGATCTATCTCGTGGCCGGACGGATCCAGGGAGTCGCCTCTGGAGTCTACCGCTATCGCCCCGGGGAGCACGACCTGGTCCGCGTGAAAGGCGGCGACGTGCGGGAGGATATCGCTCGGGCCGCGGTGGGCCAGATGTGGATGGAAAAGGCGCAGGCCGTGCTGGTGGTGGCCGCGGTGTACCAGCGCACCACCGGAAAATACGGAGAGCGCGGCAGACGCTACGTGCACGTGGAGGCGGGATGCGCCGCCCAGAGCGTGAGCCTGCAGGCCGCGGATCTGGGGCTGGGGACCACGGTGGTGGGGGCCTTTCACGACGATCGCGTGGCGGGCCTCATCGGGGCGGAGGAACAGGGCGCAAAGCCGATTCTGCTCCTGCCGGTGGGGCGGCTGCCGTAGGGCGTTTGGCGTTCGGCGTTCGGCGTTCCTCGTTCTTCGTTCTTCGTTTTTAGTGCTTCGTGCTTCATCAGGAGTACCGCGCGGGGCGTGCCACAGCGTTCCGATAAAGCATCTTCCGTCTTCTGTCCTCTGTCTTCTGTCCTCCGATCTCCGTTCTCCGACCTCCGATCTCTGTCCACGTTCGGCGTTCAGGGTCCGAATATGTGTGACGAGGTCAGGAACAATGGAGCGATGGAAGAACCAGATAACTGATAACTGATAACTGATTCACCGACCTCCGATCTCCGATCTCCGACCTCTGATCTCCGACCTCAGACCTCCGGCCTCCGATCTCCGGTAGATACCAGCTCCCCGTTCTGCAGGCGGGCGATGGCGTCCTCCAGCTCCTGCATCTCGTTCATCAGCGCCTCGCTTTTCTCCTGCAGCCGGCTGTAGTCGCGGTTGAGCTCGTTCACATCCTCCGTGGACCCGTTATAGGTCGCGGGATCCGAGAGCTTGGACTCGGTCTCCGCCAGCTCCGCAAGCACCCGCTCCAGCTCCCCCTCCAGCTCGTCGTAGCGCTGCCTGCGCGGCTGAAGCGCCCTGTGCACGGCGTTGCGGTGCTCGGCCTCCTTCCGCTTGCGCTCCTTGTCCCGGTCCCGCTTGCCGGCTTCCGCGCGACGCTCCGGCCGCTCCCCGCTCTCCTCCTCGCGCAGGGACAGGCTCCCCACGTCCCCGGACACGGAGTGCAGCCCGTCGGAGCGGAGCATCCACAGCTCGCCCACTCCCTCCTGCAGCAGATAGCGGTCGTGGGCCACGGTGAGCACGGTGCCCTGGAACTCATTGATGGCCCGGACCAGGGCCTGCCGGCTCTCCAGGTCCAGGTTGTTCGTGGGCTCGTCCAGGATGAGGAAGTTCCCCCCGGAGATGAAGACCCAGGCCAATAACAGCCGGGTCCGCTCCCCGCCGCTCAGGGTGGCCACGCGGCTTTCCCAGAACTCCTCGCTGAGCATGAACATGCCCAGGGCGAAACGCATCTCCTCCTCGGTGCGCCGGTCCTCGCACATGCGCCGCATCTCGCCCAGCACCGTGCCCTCCTCGCGCAGCAGATCGGTCATGTGCTGCGCGAAGTAGGCCGGCTTGACCCCGCTGCCCAGGCGCGCCTCCCCCCTGGTGGGGACGAGCTCGCCCCGGATCAGCTTGAGCAGGGTGCTCTTGCCGCAGCCGTTCTGCCCCAGAAGCCCCACCTTCTGCCCCCGGTGCAGGGTGAAGGACAGCGGCGGCCACAGGGGCTGTTCCGGCTCGAAGCCGAACTGCAGCTCGTTTGCGCTCAGGACAATGTCCCCGCTCCGCTTGGGGGCCTTCCAGGTGAAACTCAAGCTCTTGGGATCCGGCGGCTCGTGGAGCTCGGCCTTTTCCTCCTCCAGGGCCTCGATCTGCTTGAGGCGGCTCTGGGCCAGGGAGGCCTTGGAGGCCTTGGCCCGGAAGCGGTCCACGAACTGCTGCTTGTGCCGGATCTGCTGCTCCAGCTTCTCCCGCCTGCGCCGCGTGGCCTCGGCGGCCTCCTCGCGCCACTGCATAAACTGGGTGTAATTGCCCCGAAAAAGGGTGGGACGGGAATCCTGACCGATGTGCAGGAGCCGGTTGCCGATGCGGTCCAGGAAATAGCGCTCGTGGGCCACAAAGACAACGATGCCGGAAAAGGCCGCCACATAGCGCTCCAGCCACTCCAGGGCCTCCAGATCCAGATGGTTGGTCGGCTCGTCCAGGAGCAGGACGTCCGAGCCCCGGACCAGGGCCTTGGCCAGCTTGGCCCTCTCCCGCCAGCCCCCGCTCAGGAGCCTGAGCG
>CAYFSD010000218.1:0-4170 GCA_964345705.1 uncultured Desulfohalobiaceae bacterium | reverse complement strand
TGTGCATCGATTTCCGTCTTTCGTACCAATAGAGATATCAACTCGTCCATTCAAACACCCCCTTCTCCCGGTTCTTGGCCACCGGACCGCAATTTCAATTATGGAAGTCCCTTGTGCTCGTTCATGATGAAGGCATCAGGACTGGTCACTTGGAAAAGAAAAGTGACAGGATTTATTGGATAAACAGGACATTGCGAAAAAAAAGCTGCAGCTCTTTTTCCGCGGGGCCTGCATCAATCCTGTAGATCCTGTCCTTTTCTTTTGTATATTCCGACTACCGAAAAGGGGCAACTGGCCTCGTTCGCATGGGCAGGATGGCAAATGGATGGCTGGCTGAAAAGCTTGCCCAGTGAAATGAGCCCAGAGGGCTCCCTGCCGAAGGCAGGATTTCACCGGGCTTTCATGGGCTCCAAGAGCGCCATCATTATTTCAAGAAAGGCAGGGATTCAGGAAGGCTACCAGAGCACCACCAGCTGCTCACCGGAATGGTCTGCTCTTGAGTTGACAACCACTTCATGGATGTCCCTTTGTGCTCCATGTCGATGGACGCGGAGACATCGAGCTGATGAATAATTACTCTGATCCGAATGTCTTTTCCGGACGCGTCTAAAGGAAGGAGGCCGAAGTCGGGGTCACTCCCGGTCAATACTTCTAGTGAAGTTCGAGTCCACGTTCTTCACCCTCTTTTCTTGCTCAAGGGAGGTAACAACCGCTTCACCGCCGGCCTCCAAGGTCATCAACAGGACATACCCTCTTGCCCGGGATGATGTCACATAGGTAAAGCGCGACACCCCGTGTCGGCTGAGGAGGGATTCGACCCGCTCCTTGCTCGTCCCCTCCATGAACTGGACCAGATATTCCTCTGAGGAAGCATCGGTTGCTCCCATTAGCTTCTGAGAAGCCCCACAGGAGCTGATGAGAGCAAGACAGACGAAAAGGACGGCAATGAAAGCACCTAGATTCAGCGAATATTTCATGGTCTTTCCCCAAGGGACATTCCCTTCTCCCGATCGGCTGCGCGACAGCAGCCCAAAATTTCCTTCTCTACGAGCCGTTCCTGTCAGTGGCCCTTATCTCGTCCCGCGCTTTCGGCCCCGCGCAAGATAAAAGGATAAAACGATCGCAAGCAGCACAAGCCAGAACAACTGTCCATCCGCCTTTGGATCGAAGACGCATCCGCCGCCACTGCCACCGCCACCGCCGTTGTCGCCTTCCTGACGCACGGTGAAGTCCTGGCCAGCGATCGCGACCTTTCCGGATCGTTCCGAACCCTCCGAGTTGCTGTACACCTGGAGGGTAACGCTGCCGTCGCCTGTGCCCTTTGTCGAGGACAGGCGGACCCAGGAAAGGCTCTCGAAAGCCGCCCAGTCGCAGTCGGAATAGGTTGCGTTGATGGCCACATCTCGCATTCCTCCCCCTGAGGGGAAGGTGGCGCTGATGGGGAATATGTCGGTGGAGCAGGGGGGCGGGGCTTTGGAGAGGGAGGCGGCCAGATTCAGCCTCCCGTCCTGATGGACCTTCCCTTCCAGGGAATCCACCTGGTCCACCCCTGCCAGGATCCTGTGTCTTCGGGTTTGCATAGCCTCATCCGGATGCGCCGCCGCCATGAGAGCCACCGCTCCGGCCACATGCGGCGTGGCCATGGAGGTGCCGCCGAGGTAGGCAGTGGCGCTTGAGCCGTTGCCGACCCCGAGGCCCACGTTGTCGATATAGGCCCCTTCCCTGGTCACGGAGCCGTCCGTCTCAAGACGGAACCGGAAACGGACCTGGCTCGTCTTATGCGTTTCCGGAACAAAGAAGCCCGTTGGATGCCATGGGGCCCCCCCGGAAAAGGATCCCATCTGGGTCCACGTGGTCCCGTTGTCTGCGGAGATTTCCACAAACAATTTGTCGTAGTCTTTTTCGATGTCATACTTGAGCCATCCGCCGAAGGCGATGTTCTGGCCCCTCTTGTTGCTCAGGTCGAAGGCCCTGTCCAATTCCAGGGAAGCGTTCATGTCGTTTTCGTACTCGGTGCCGTTGAAGTCGCTCCAGGTGTGATTTCCCGAGGGGGAGCTGTCGGACTTCTCCTCTGTGATGGCCCAGAAATCCTTTGCCCCATAGTGAATCCATGTCTCATCACCGGATTCCATGTCATCAAAGAAAAGATCTCCGGATTGGGGCAAGTATCCGCCTCCGGGGATGGTGCTCAGGATCCGGGTCCCCGGGGCGGCCAGATCCACCGAATTTTCGCCGTAGTTGGAGAAGGAGGCCAGCCAGTCGATCTGGTTTGTGGCTGCCACGGAGATGATGTTGTCCAGGTCGAAGGCTGCGGGATAATCAGGCGTTTCATCAATATCTTGGGAATCGTTTCCCGCTGCGGCACAGAAGATAATCCCCTCATCGCCGAGATCGGAAATAACGCTCTTCATCACCTCGTTGTATCCGCTTCCGCCCCAGGAGGCATTGATGGCCACTATGTTCACCCCTTTCTCCTTTTGCTGCAGAACGTAATCCAGACACTCGATCGCGTCCGCGTCCGTGCCGGTTCCCTCGGGTGTCATGAATTTCAAGGCCATGATCTGGACATCCCAGGCGACGCCGGTGACAAGTCGATTGTTGTCGCCCACCACTCCGATGGTGCCAGATGTGTGGGTGCCGTGTCCTTGGTTGTCCATGGGATCCCCGGTGTCCGCCACGGCGTTGATCCCGTGGATGTCGTCCACGTATCCGTTACCATCGCTATCATTGCCATTCAACGCCTCATTCGGGTTTTCCCACATATTGCCGGCTAGGTCCTGGTGGGTGTAATCCACGCCGGTATCGATATCCGCCACCACGACACCCGAGGCGTTGGTCACCGTGTCCCAGGCAGATTCCGCCTCGATCCTTTGCAGCCCCCACAGCGGATAGTCGGGATCATTGGGCTCAGTTTGGGCCACATGCCGGGTGTAATTGGGCGAGACTGCCTCCACCCTGGGGTTGTCTTTAAGCTGGCGCACCATATCGGCAGTGGAGGATGTGTCGGACCGATAGAGCATGAAACGGCCTTTCGCGGCGTTGGACAGGGCCCTGTACTGCCTGGACACCCCCATCCGCTTCTCGTACCCTATCCGTTGCGCCTCGTAGAGCCCGGTGCCTTGCTTGAGCTTGACCAGCACCTCCCCATGTACGTATTCGGTTCCCTCGAAGCTATTCCCTGGGTTGTCCGACCCCCCTGACGAACGGGACGGTTTATCCCTACCCCCTTGTTTTGCCGGCGTTTTATTCTCCTTTCCAGCTGCCGGGATGTGCTTGCCCGCCCCTGCTCCCACGGTCAAAACAAGGGTTGCACAGGCCAGGAAAACAATCCGCCAATCAATCAGGTGATCCGTCAACATAGAGTCCCGTCTAGGCTTTGTGATCGTGTTGCGCCGGCGCTCTGAGCTCGCGACGCCAATCTCCCGTTTCCTTTCCTGATCCCGTCACAAGCAGCTTCTTGAAGCGTCATCCGCCCCTGTGCGGGGATCATCGAAAAACAGAGGGTGGATACAGTGTGCAGGACCGTTCATGCCTGCTTTTTCGTGCCCTTGGTGCGTGGCCCTGACATCATTTTCATATCGGATGTTTTCCCTCCTTCATAAAATTGCTCGGTCCCATTCGGAAACAAGCTATTATTCTTTTCCATTGGTGTCAGTAAGTTACAAAATTACAATGTTCTACCATTTCTTCTGTAAGACCAACATGTATTCCCGGCCAGTAAAGTACAATACTGATTCTGTTCCTTGGCCTCTTTTTCCTGACGAAGAATTCCGCCCAGGGCGGAAAGGAGCTCTTCCCGCCCTGGGCCCCGATGCGCTTAGAAGTCCTTGAAGGAGTCATTGTTGTCCAAGGGGATCATGCGGTCCGCTTGCTGCTGATCCCCTTGCTCGGTGCCTTTCTCGCGACCGCGGTTCTGCTTGTGCTGCGTGCGTCCAGCGGCGCCGCTTCGCTGTCCGCCTTTATCCGATCCCAGCCGCTTCTGTCCGGATCCCCGGTCCCGAGTGGAGGCCGCCTCCCGTCGTTCGGTTTGGGGGCTCTCCGCGAGCTCATTGCCGTTCTCCCCGTGGACGAAGGCGGTGAGGTGGGACACGATCCGGTCCAGCTCGCTGGCCTGAGAGTCGAGCTCCTCGGCGGCGCTTGCGGATTCCTCCGCGTCGGAGGCGTTCTGCT
>CAYFSD010000217.1:0-4175 GCA_964345705.1 uncultured Desulfohalobiaceae bacterium | reverse complement strand
GGAACCGTGAACCGTGAACCTGGAACCGTGAACCGTGAACCTGGAACCGTGAACCGTGAACCTGGAACCGTGAACCCGTCAGTAAGCCACGTCCAGCAGCAGATTGTCCCGATGCACCGCTTCCTCCTCCTCGGCCCGCTCCCCGAGGATTCCGGGCAGCTCCGTGGTCTTCCGCCCGGCGACCCGGGCCAGATCGGCGCTCGCATAATTGCTGAGACCGGCCCCTATCCGCTGGCCCTTTTTGTCCAAAAGCTCCACAAGGGCGCCTGCGCCGAAGGTTCCCTGCACTTCGACAATCCCGGCGGGGAGGAGGCTCTTTCCCTTGAACAGAACGGCCTCCTTGGCCCCATTATCGAGCACCAACCCCCCTTCCGGGGCGAGATTGTACGCCAGCCAGAACTTGCGCTGGGAGACCGAGCGCTGTCCGGAAATGATCCAGGTGCCCAGATCCTGCCCGGAAAAGACCTTTTCCAGGACGAAGCGCGTCTTGCCCGAGACGATGAGGGTGGGCACGCCGATCTGGTCCGCCCTTCGCGCCGCGAGAAGCTTGCTGTACATCCCGCCCGCTCCGCTGCGGGTCTTGCCGCGGCACATGGCTTCCAGATCCATCTGCTTGATGGCCTCGATGCACTGGTATTTCTCGGCCTGCGGATCCGTGTCCGGATTGCCCGCGAAAACCCCGTCGGCGGAGGTCAGGTTGATGAACAGATCGGCCCGCACCAGATTCAGGATGAGGGAGGCCAGAAAGTCGTTGTCCCCGAAATTGAGCTCCTGAACCACGACGGTGTCGTTCTCGTTCACGATGGGGATCACGTGATTGGCCAGGAGTGTGGCGAAGGTGTTGCGGGCATTGAGGAATCGGTGCCTGCTGCGCAGGTCGTCCCGGGTCAGAAGGATCTGGGCCGTGGTCTTGCGAAAGCGCTCGAAGGCCTCGTCATAGCTGTGCATGAGCCGGCTCTGGCCCACTGCCGCGGAAGCCTGCTTCTCCGGAAGGGCACTCCCCTCGGCGCCCAGATGGAGATGCTTGCGCCCGGCGGAGACCGCGCCAGAGCTCACCAGGACGATCTCCCTGCCCTGGTCGTGCAGATAGGAGATCTGATCCGCCAGGTTGTTGACCACCCGCGGATCGAGCTCACCGTTGGTGGTCAGGACCGCGCTGCCCACCTTGATGACAATGGTTTTGGCCTGCTCCAGGATGGCGTCCCTGCGCCCGCGCCAGCTCGACTCACCGCTTGGATTCATTGCCATGCTTCCCTTTCCTTGCGCCTCAGATCCCATACGGCCCGAACCAGATCGTCGAGCCCCTCGCGGGTATGCAGCGAGAGGAAGTGAACCCGTCGTCCCTCCTTCTTGGCCTTCTCCCGGAGCCCATCCACCGCCTCGCGGGACCAGAGGTCGATCTTGTTCACCACCTGGATCTGGGGCTTGTCCGCCAGATCTCCCCCGTATTGCCTCAGCTCCTCATTGAGCAGCTCGAATCCGCTCCAGGGGTCCTCTGGGGAGACCTCCTCCAGGCTCAGCATGTGGAGCAGAAAGCTGCTGCGGGAGACGTGCCGCAGGAATGTGTCCCCCAGACCATATCCCGTGTGCGCACCTTCCATCAAGCCGGGGATGTCGGCCAAAACGATCTGCTCCCCCAGGTCGCTGAACATCACGCCCAGATGGGGCACGAGTGTGGTGAATGGATAGGCGGCGATTTTGGGCCTGGCCGCGGAAACCGTGCTGATCAGGGTGGACTTGCCCGCATTGGGCAAACCGAGGAGCCCGACATCCGCGATGAGCTTCAGCTCCAGGGCCAGGCGCTTTTCCTCTCCGGGCTCTCCGGGCTCGTATTCCGTGGGTGTTCTGTTGGTGGAGGACTTGAAATGGACGTTGCCCCGTCCGCCCTCGCCGCCCCGGGCAATGACGGCTGTCTGGCCGTCCTCGGAGAGATCGGCCAGGAGCCGCTTCTGTGAGCCGTCCGTGACCTCGTAGACCAGGGTGCCTTGGGGCACGTCGAGGACAAGATCCTCTCCGTCGCGGCCGTGCTTGCCCTTGCCCTGGCCGGGCTGGCCGTTTTCGGCCCGGTAGGCCCCCTTGAGCCGCAAATCGTACAGGGTGGTCAGGGACCGATCGGCGCGGAAACAGACATTGCCTCCCGCGCCCCCGTCGCCGCCGTTGGGGCCGCCCTTGGGCACGAACTTCTCCCTGCGGAAGGAGGCGCATCCCTTGCCGCCCTTTCCCGAACGAACACTGATGGTGGCTTCGTCGACGAAACGCATAGCAGCCTATTGAAAGGAATCCTGTAGGATCCGTGATTCGATGATTACGGGACTATGTGATGAAATTGTGGCTCATCCGATTCAAGCGTACTTGGATATTTTTGAGCCGCCAAGTCTCCAAGCACGCATCTACCGGAAGAACCATAAAAAAGGGGCAGAAGATGCACGCACACCTCCTGCCCCTGTCATCCGAATCCGGGCCGATTCCGCAGGCGATGCCCCCGATGCTCTTCAACGAGCCATGAGGGCCACGCCCGAGCGAGCTTTTCACCGCCTAACGCGATCCTGCGAACAAAGGGGATGCAGAGCATCCCGTCCGAAAAAAGGACGCAACGAGTCGGAGTTAGCTCGCGGCGGGCACGATGCTCACTCGGGTCTTGACCTTCTTCTGGCGCTGGAACTTCTCGAATTTAACCTCGCCGTCGGTCTCGGCGAAGAGGGTGAAATCCCTGCCCATGCCCACGTTCCGGCCGGGGTAGACCCTCGTACCCAGCTGACGGACCAGGATGTTGCCCGCCCGGACCTTCTGCCCGCCGTAGCGCTTGACTCCGCGGCGCTTCCCGACAGTATCGCGTCCGTTGCGCGAGCTTCCGGCTGCCTTTTTGTGTGCCATACGGCTCCTCCGATTTCTGACTGCTCTTTCCGGTCACGGACCGGGGCTTCTAGACCTCGATGGCGCTCACCTTGAGCCTGGTATAGCTCTGCCGGTGCCCGATCCGCCTGCGATAGTCCTTGCGCTTCTTGTGCTTGAACACGTCGATCTTCTGGCCCCTGCCCTGATCCAGGACCTCGCAGGTCACGCGGCCCTGCAGATAGGGCGTGCCCACCTGGGGCTCCCCCTCCTTCTCCGCGAAAAGGACCTTGTCCAGAACCACCTCGGCGCCGACATCCTCGGAGAGCTTCTCCACGTCGATCACGGAGCCCTCCTGAACCGGATATTGCTTGCCGCCTGTCTCGATAATCGCGTACATGCGTCTACACCTCCTGAAAAGAAGAGAAATAGTAGGCTAACTCTGCCGCGTTGTCAACGGTGTCTGGCGGCTCGGACACAATCAACGGCTTTCGCCCCAACTGTCGGCCTTCCGTCGCTTCACGCGCTGCTGGAGAGATGCGAGGCTAGGCCCCGGGAACCCGGGCCAGCACCAGGAGATCCACTTGCTTCGCTCCCGCGTAGAGCAGGGCGCGGGCGCAGACCTGCGCCGTGACCCCGGTGGTGTACACATCGTCCACGAGCAGGATCCTGCGAGAGCGGACCAGTGCGGGGTCGGCCGCAATGGAGCCGCGCAGGTTCCGGCGGCGCTGCGCCCGGTCCAGGCCGCTCTGGGATGAGGTCTCCCGCAGGCGGAACAGCCCCTTCGGCTGGACAGGGGCATTCAGCCGCGAGGCCAGGGGACGGCACAGCTCCAGGCTCTGATTGAATCCCCTGTGGCGCAGTCTCCGGTGATGCAGGGGGACCGGGACGATGACCTCGCACCCGCTGCCTGCCCCGTGCCGTGTTTGGGCCTGCAGCAGGCAGCTTTGCAGCACGCGGAGGTAGCCAAAATCCCTCCGGAACTTGAAGGCGATGACCGCCTCCCGCAGCGCTCCCCGATATGCGGCGTGCATGCCGAAGGCGCTCCAGGGCCTGCCCCTGTGTCGACAGGGGCCGCACAGGGACACCGGCTCCTGCTGCGTGGCATAGGGCTCGCCGCAGAGCGGACAGAAGCCCGAGAGGCGAGGCCCCAGGGCGGCTTCGCATTCCGGGCAGCAGGCATCCGGCGGCACACCCCGCAGGGCTCGTCCGCAGAGCATGCAGCGGGTGCCCGCCCGGCGCAGGACCCCCTTGAAAATGCGGCCAAGGCTACCTTTCATCGTCAGCCAAGGGCCCTGCTCTGGCCCGCTGGCTCTCCTTCCAGGGGTCATTGCCTTTTTCTA
>CAYFSD010000216.1:0-4183 GCA_964345705.1 uncultured Desulfohalobiaceae bacterium | reverse complement strand
GGGGAAGGCCCCGGCGTAGTGCTCGATGAGCACGCCCAAAAAGCGCTCGATGGCCCCTAGGATGACCCGATGCAGCATCACCGGTCGATGGCGGTTTCCGTCCTGGCCCACGTAGCTCATGTCGAAGCGCTCGGGCAGGGTGAAGTCGCACTGGATGGTGGCGCACTGCCAGTAGCGGTCCAGGGCGTCCTTGAGCTTGACGTCGATCTTGGGCCCGTAGAAGGCCCCGTCCCCGGGGTTGATTCCGTACTCCAGGCCGTGGGCCTCGAGGGCGCTTTCCAGGGCGCTTATGGCGTTGTCCCAGGCCTCGTCCGAGCCGATGGACTTTTCCGGCCTGGTGGAGAGCTCCATGGCGTACTCGAAGCCGAAGAGGCGCATCACGTCCTGAATGAAGCGGAGGATGGAAACGATCTCCTCCTGCAGCTGATCCGGACGGCAGATGATGTGGGCGTCGTCCTGGGTGAACTCCCGCACCCGCATGAGCCCGTGCAGCACCCCGGACTTCTCGTGGCGGTTCACCTTGCCCAGCTCGAAGTAGCGGATGGGCAGATGGCGGTAGCTGCGCACGTCCGACTTGTAGATCAGGATGTGGGCCAGGCAGTTCATGGGCTTTAAGCCAAAGCCCTGGCCTTCGATCTCGGTGAAGTACATGTTGTGGCCATAGTTGTCGTAGTGGCCAGACTTCTTCCACAAGTCGGTTTGAAGCAGCTGCGGACCGCGCACCGGCTCGTATCCCCGGCGGAGATGCTCCTTGAACTCAAAGTCCTCCAGGATGGAGCGAAGCAGCGCGCCCTTGGGATAGAACACGGGCATGCCCGCCCCGGCCTCCTCGAAGAAGTCGAAGAGCCCGAGCTTGGGGCCGAGCTTGCGGTGATCCCGTTTCTTGGCCTCCTCCAAACGCTTGAGATAGTCCTTGAGCTCCTTCTCCCCGGACCAGGCCGTGCCGTAGATCCGCTGCAGCATGGGCCGGTCCTCGTCCCCGCGCCAGTACGCCCCGGCCAGGCTGGTCAGCTTGAAGGCCCGGACATGGCCGGTGGAGGGAACGTGCGGGCCGCGGCAGAGGTCCACGAAGCCGCTCTGGCTGTAGAGGCTGACCGTGTCCTCCTCCTCCATCTCCTCCAAGAGCTCCAGCTTGTATTCCTCGCCCTGCTCCCGAAAGATGCGCCTGGCTTCCTCCAGGCCCACAACGCTTCGCTGCAGGGGGAGATCCTCGGAGACGATGCGTCGCATCTCCTCTTCGATGCGCTCCAGGTCCTGTGGAGTGAAGCCGCGGTCAACGTCGAAATCGTAGTAGAAGCCGTTCTCGATGGCCGGGCCGGTGCCCAGCTTGGCCGAGGGAAAGAGGCGCTTCACCGCTTGGGCCATAACGTGGGCCGTGCTGTGGCGCAGGATATCCAGCCCCTCCGGGCTGTCGGCATAGATGGGCTCCAGATCGCCGCACTCGGAGGGCACGGGCTGATCCAGATCGTGGATCGCCTCGCCGCAGCGGCAGGCCAGGGCCCGCTTGAGCTTTTTGTTGCTCAAGGTGCTGGCCAGGGCCTGGGCGCAGGTGCTGCCCTCCGGGATGTCCGCGCTCTCTGAGCCGACGTATCGTTCCACGCTCTTCGACCTCCGGGCTTGCAACCCGTATAAAGAAATAGGGAGGCGTACGCCTCCCTATGCAAGAAAACCAATGGTAGGCGCGAGGAGATTTGAACTCCTGACCCCTTGCGCGTCAAGCAAGTGCTCTACCCCTGAGCTACGCGCCTCCGTGCATCCAAATTCGCTAGCAATTCGCCGCGGGTTTGTCAAGGCCGTCACTTGCCCTGGCCAGCAAATGACTCCTGACCGTGACGTCTCCGGGGTATGGAGATTCGTGGACCGGGAAAGGCGATTCCTTCGCGGCCGGCGCGGGGATCGATTGACCCGCTTCCGGGAATGACCTAGTCTCGCTACAGGGGTTCCTTCCCCTTGCGGTCGCCGGTCATGAGGAAATGTTTTTCTTTGAGCCTTTCGGAGCGGACCATGATCCTTTTCGCCACATCCGAGATCTATCCCTTCTCCAAGTCGGGCGGCCTGGGAGACGTGGCCGGGGTTCTGCCCCTGGCCCTGGACCAGCAGGGCAGGGACGTTGCCGTGATGACCCCCCTGTACGGCCGGGTCGACGCCACGGGGCATTCCCTGAGGCTGCTCAAGGAGAACTGTCTTGTGGGCTACCCCTGGCCCGAGGTGACCGCGGACATCTATGTCGCGGACTACCATGGGGTTTCGGTCTATTTCGTGGACCGGCCGGAGTACTTCGACCGGAGACAGTTTTACTGCACCTATCACGGGGAATACTTCGACAACTGCGAGCGTTTCATCTTCTTCTGCCGGGCGGTGATGGCCTGGTCCAAGTGGCTGGACACAAGGCCCACAGTGCTTCACTGCAACGACTGGCACACCTCCCTGATCCCGGCCTACCTCCACGAGGCCCGACAGACCGACTCCTTCTGGAGCGAGACGGGCTCGGTGCTCACCATCCACAACCTGGCCTTCCAAGGGCAATACTCCGCCCGTCTCTTCTGGGAGTCCGGTCTGTCTTCCTCGGCCTGGAGCATGGAGGGGGCGGAGTACTACGGATCCTTCAACATGCTCAAGACAGGGATCGCGTACGCGGACAAGGTGACCACCGTCAGCCCCTCCTACGCCGGGGAGATCATGACCCCGGAGTTCGGCTATGGCCTGGAGGGGATCCTGAGCAAGCGGGCCGAGGACGTGGTGGGCATCCTCAACGGGGTGGATTACAGCATCTGGGATCCGCGCGCGGATCCCTTCCTTCGGGCGCACTACGGGCCCTACGATCTCGAGGGCAAACAGCTGTGCAAGGAGGACCTGCTGGAGCGGATGGGCCTGCACTCCCGCTACGCGAATAGGCCCATCCTGGGATTCATCGGCAGGATGCGCTGGCAGAAAGGGGTGGACCTCATCCTGGATATCCTGCCCGAGCTGGTGGAGATGGATCTGGCCCTGGTCTTTCTGGGCGAGGGGGCCCTGGAGACGGAGACGCACCTGACCAATCTCTCGGAGCAGCATCCCGGCCAGCTCGCGGTGTCCATCGGATACACCGAGGAGCTGTCCCACCAGATCATGGCCGGAGCGGACCTCTTTCTCATGCCCTCGCGCTACGAGCCGTGCGGCCTGACCCAGCTCTACGGCCTGCGCTACGGCACCCTGCCCGTTACCTCTAATGTGGGGGGGCTGCGGGACACGGTGGTTCCCTGGCCGGAGCCGGGGTGCACCGGGTTCAAATTCGAGCGCTTCCATCCGGAGGAGTTCGCCGCCACCGTGCGCGCGGCCGTGGACCTCTGGGCGGATCCCCGGGGCTGGGCGGCGGTCCGGGAGCGGGCCATGCTGCGGGATTTCTCCTGGGAGCAGTCCGCCCGGGAGTACGACAACCTCTATCGCGGCCTGGAGGCGTAGGAAAAAACGATGCACGAAGTAAGCCTTGGCTATACCATTGCCGACTATCTGAGCGGAGAATCCATCGAGGCCACCACGTACGAGGATCTGCGCCAGGCCATCGCCCGGATGCTGGTGGAGCGCAAGGGCTATCCCGCGAAGCGCCTGCGCTCCAAGGTCCCTGTGACCTTTCCCGTGGGGGAGGGGAGCTACACCCGGGCCGTGGACCTGGTAGCCTACGACGAATCCGGTCGCCCCTTAGTGCTCGTCCTGTTCTGCGCAGGCGAGGTGGAGACCTACATTCGGGAGGCGGTGGCCGCGGCCCGGCTCATGGAGGAAGGCGCGCCCCCGCTGGCGGTGGTCACGGACACGCAGTCCGCCGCGCTGATCAGCGTGGGGGACGGGGAAAGGCTGGAGCACCGGGACTATCAGGCCCTGCCGGACTGGGACCGGCTCGCAGGGCTCGCAAAAGAGGTCCCGGCGTACGAGCTCACGGACAAAAAGCGGGTCGTGGAGGGACGGCTTCTCTATGCCCTGAGCGAGCTGAGGGCCTGCTGCGGGGACGAGTGCGAGGCCGGGAATTCTGAGGATGTTTAAAACAAGCTCCTGCTGGCTTCATCCCTCCCGCCAATCCAGCACAGCGCAGGACAGGGCGGTTTCCCCGGAGATCCGGGACGGAAGCCTTCGCTCAAGCGCCCCGCTCGCCTTCACGCCGAGTCATTCTCTCTGCTTCGCTGGGTCCGGATCCGGCAGGGTTGGGACC
>CAYFSD010000215.1:0-4205 GCA_964345705.1 uncultured Desulfohalobiaceae bacterium | reverse complement strand
AGGCCCCGGTGGCTCCCGGCAAGGAGCGCCGGGGCCTTGTTCGTGCCGGGAGGTGCGAGTCGGAGCGGATGGGAAGCGCTGGGAAACGGCCCTATCAGGCCGTTGAAAATCTTCCAATTGCGGCGTTGTCCGGCACCTATTTTGGCTGACAAAAGGGCGTCTGATTGACTTGGCTTCACAAATAGGTGCCGGATTCAAACTCTCACGTAGGCTCACTACGCTACGACCTTGCCCGGCACTCACTTTTTTATTTTTGCTCGTAATATATTGAACTTCGGGGGAAAAGTGAGTGCCGGGTCGCGCCGTCACTTGGAATTTTTGAACGGCCTGCCTAAAAGGACTTTTTCAACAGTCTGCTATCGGGGGGTCCGGAAGGTCCTTCGGTACATGGTTGCCATCCGCTGGACCTTCGGGTTAATCAGTCAAAAAGAGGGCGGTCCGGTTGCAAAAGGCAAAGTCGGGCCCGAGTCCGGCAGCCCCTCACCCATTCACCGAATGGGTGAGGGGCTGCCTCGCATTCTCTTGCTTGATTGTGCCTGTTCAGCTCGGGAATGAAGGCTGGATGAGACCAAGGAGGTGAAGTTTGGCCGGACAGAACAAGGCTGAAGAGCCTTCTGATGCGCAGGAAATATCAAGGAATCTGCGGAAGCGGATCGAGTCGGCCCTGGATCGGACGGAGCGGGACCACCTCACCGTCCCCCAGGCCGTGAGATCCTTGCCCAAGCGCCTTCGCCGGGCGCTCGGCATCGAGGGTGAGTCGAAAGCAGGGCGTGTCGCTGAGCGGATACGGCCCTACCTGGATGATGCATTCCGGATTCGGAAGGGACAGCGTTCCCTCTGCCTCTGCCGCGCTATTGCCGATCGGGAGCTCGTCTTCAGGGAAGCCGCCCGCAGGCCCGGGCTCACTTCCAAGCAGCTCAAAACCAAGCTCCCACTGCCTGAAAGCGAGTTCTTGCCCGCGCTGAATAGCCTTCTGCAAAGCGGTGATCTTTCCTGCACCCTGAACCGGGAGCACAGGGCCCTGGTGAGTCCCGTGGAACAGTCAGCCGAGGCGCCGCCGGCCCGGGAGCAGGGCCAGGGATCGCTGTCCCGCGAGGAGCGAAGCGCCTTTCGCCAAGCCTATGAAACAGCGGGCAGCGGCAGGCGATTCGTCCGCATCCACAGGATCCGGGAGCACCTGCAGTGGCCCCGGGAGCGATTTGACCGCGTGCTGGCCGAGCTGCGCAGGAGCTTCGAAGTGCAGCTCCACGGCGGAGACCCCTCCTCCATGACCGAGGCTGAGGTCCGAGACTCCTACAGGGATGAGCAGGGCCGCCTCTATATCGCCCTGACCTGGAGCGATGCCTGATGGACCGCGAGGAGAAGCTCCGCGTCCTGCGGCGAAAGAACCCCTTCGTCTCCGTGAGCGCCGGAGATCCCTGGGAGCTGGTCTATCCCGATGTGGAGGAGGTGAACCGGGAGCCCTTCGAGGGAGTGGCAGCGCTTATCCGGGAGCTGGCGGACCATCCCGGGACAAATTGCGCCGGCCTGGTCCTGGGGGAGGTGGGAAGCGGCAAGACCCATCTGATCTCGCGGCTCCTGGAGCTCGGCAGGCGGGGAGACCCTCCCTTCGTCTTCGCCTATGTGCAGCCCCTGGAGGATCCGGAACAGACCTTCCGCTATCTGTTGCGGGAGATGGTGATCAACCTCTGCAGGCCCCTGCATCGGGGCGCAAAGGGCGGAGCAAGCGCTCTGGACCTGCTCGTTGCGCGCATCCTGGTGGAGGATGTGCTCCATGAGCTGGTCAGGGGCGACGGGGAGCGCTCGCGCAGGACGCTGCGGCAGTTGCGGCACAATCCCCTGCGGGTCTTCGACATGGGCCGGGAACGCCTCTCCCGGCTCCAACGCCGGGGAGTCGCCTTTCTGCGCCGTTCCTTCGGAGACATCGCCGGGGACATGGCCCGGGCCCTGTTCGCGTACGTGGATCCCGAGACCAGGGCCGATGCGGCGAACTGGCTCAAGGGCGCCGTCCTGGACGACGAGGATGCCGAGCGGCTCCGGGTGCAAAGCAGGAGCGATTCCAGCGGGGCGGCTCTGGAGCAGGAGGCGCGAGACGTCCTGGTCGGTCTAGGCCGTCTCCTGGCCAGATACCGCATCCCCCTTCTCACCTGTTTCGACCGGCTGGAGAACCTGGAGACCCCGGAACAGATCCGGGCGCAGGGCAAGATGGTGGAGTTCCTCGTGGATTCGGTGAGATCCGTTTTGCCGGTCATATTCGCCCGCGGGCTGCAGTGGGAGGAAACCATCCGGGACCAGCTCAATCAGCACGTGGTCAGCCGGCTGGAGGCCAACCAGTTCGTGCTCGCCAACTGCAGCCCGAACCAGGCCCTGGCCCTGGTCCGGGAGAGACTGCGCAACGCCTTCGGGACGGAGGCGCTGGACGATCCGTATCCCTTCGACGAAAGGGAGTTGCGAGAGGCCTTTTCCATGGGGCTGAGCCCGCGCGAGGTCATCGCCCAGGCCAATGCCAAGCTGCGGCGCATCCTTCGGCAGGAGCCGTCCGAGGCGGAGAGCGCCGAGGAGAAGCTGCGCAGGGAGTTCAAGAGCCAGCTCGAAGCGGTGCGCGGGGATCCGGACAGCCATCCTCCGGATCGCGGCCGCATGTGCAAGGCCCTGGAGCTCTACCTGAGCCGTGTCCCTGTTGCTGGGGAGACAGCCGGATCCGGATCGGCGGTCAGGAGGCCGGCCAAAAAGGACAAGTACGTGGATCTGGAGGTGCCCCTCGCGGAAGAAGGGCCAGGCAAGGCCAAAGGCCTGGTGATCATCGACACGGAGCTGCATCACGCCTCGGTCCGAGCGGCCCTGAAACGCGGGGTGCAGCACCTGGAGAGGGAGCCCGACGGCTTCGTTCTCTATGTCCGCGACAAACGCTGTGGCTTTCCGGAGCCGCCCAAGTGGAAGGCGACTAACCAGATGCTGGAGACCTTCCGCGCCAAGGGCGGAACCGCTCTCTTTCTGGAGCCGGACCAGGCGGCGGCGTGGTACGCCCTGACCCTATTGGCCTACGCCGTCCGGGAGGGCGACCTTTCCCTGCAGGATTCGGGATCCGGGAGCAGATCCGTCAGCTGGAGGGAGCTGACGGACTTCCTCGGCAGTGGCCTGCGGGATGAGGGGATCGAAAGGGTCGCTGCCCAGCTGCGGAAAATCGCGCGCTCCGGAGAGAAGGAAGGGGCCGGTGCCGGAGGGGGACAGGACGGGGATATCGACGCGGAGCAGACGGCGGATGCCGCGGCGCGCATATTGCGCGAGCGGCCCATGTTCCTGGCTCCGGTCTCGGAGGTGGCCTCCGGATTGCCCGGAGGAGCTTCCGGAGGGGGCGAAAGGCGGCTGCTCCGGATCCTGAAGGGGTTTCCCCACCGCTTTGAAATCGTGCAGGCCCGCGATACCGCATTGGTCAAGCTCAAAAGGGAATGGCTCCATGCACAGGGCGAGCGTGTCTGAAATCCTGTTGGCCGTCCGCTGCCCCCGTCTGCTCGCCTATCATCTGAGCGGGGAAGAGGGCGCTTGGCGGCAGGGCCGCGGCGGCAGCGGCCCCATGCCGGGAAAGCTCTTCCACGACGAGCTGGCCGCGCCCCTGCACCAGGCCCTGTCTTCGGGGGACAACCAATTGTCCCGGGAGCTGCAGGAGCTCCTGGATGCCTCCTCATCCGAGGGCTGTCGGTCCGAAATCCTGGCTTTCCTGGAGCGAAGTTGCTTTCTGCCCCTGTTGCGGGAAAGGGCCGGGGCTCTTTACAGTGGAGGAATTTTGGCCCTGGGCAGGGGAGTGGAAACCTGGGGCGATCTGATTGCCCGCTTTTTGCAATTCACGCGAGAGAGGGACCTGACCCGGGTCTTCCACGATCCGGAAAGGGATCTCACCGCAGAGCTCGATCCGGGAGACGGAAATCCAGTCCGGGTCAACGGCCGCTACGACAGTCTCCTCTTCGATACCTCCACAGACGAGGGCGTGCTGCTGGAGTTCAAGGGCGGCACGCGCAGCGACTTTCCGGAGGCGTTTCTCCAGGTGGCCCTGTATGCCCTGCTCATCCGCGAGACAGCCAATGTGGCTGTACGGGCCATGGTTTGTCATCTGGAGGAGGAAAAGACGCCATTGACGGAGTATTCGGCCGCGGACCTGGAGGCGGCCCACGGCGAGATCCTCGAGGCGGTGCGCCTGACCCGGGAAG
>CAYFSD010000214.1:0-4207 GCA_964345705.1 uncultured Desulfohalobiaceae bacterium | reverse complement strand
CTCGATATCGAGGAATCGCTGCTCGATGTCCTCAAGCTTGCTCAAAAACGACATAATTCACGCATGCTCGCGCGGGTTGATCCATTGTGGGCTATTCGGACTGGCCGTAGGACTGCCCGTACTTCCTGCGGAATTTGTCGATGCGGCCGGCGGTGTCCACAAAGCGCTGCTTCCCGGTAAAGAAGGGGTGGCAATTGGAGCAGATCTCCACGTGGATATTCTCCGCTCGCGAGGAGTGCGTCTGCAGGGTGAAGCCGCAGGAACACTCGATGGTGGCCTCTTGCCGCTCGGGATGAATGTCCTTTTTCATATGCCTCTCCTTGTCTGGACTAGTCTTTAGGCAAAAGCAATCTTCAAATATATACCATGAACCGAGGACTTGACAAGGGTCTCAAGCATCCTGCCTCTCCCAAGACATCCTCAAAAAAAAGCGCCCTGATTCCGACCGATTAAAACAAGGGCACCGGCATGGGCTATTAATTCACCCAGCGAGTAACTATACGCCACTTTGATCTGACCACGGGCACAGAGTTTTTGAATCAACCGGCCTTCGGCTCTGAATAGGTCCCATTCCCGGCTTTATCCTGGTTTTTCTCCGTGTGATCCCGGATCCCGGACATCATGATGTGCCCGGGAAAAAAAGAGGGCAGATCCGAAGGCCAGCTGATTCAAAAACCCCGTGCCCGTGCATGCTGAGGCATTGAGGTGCTGAATAGTTACCCCAGCGATATCCATTGCCCTCGTTGTGCCAGCGCGGACCGATCATGATAGGCGTGTGCTGATGCGCCCCCTTAAAAAGGCGCGGAAGAGAGGATCACCTCGCCCCGCTAGGGGTGAGACAGCCGGAAGGCCATGGAAATGAGATGGTTGGAAAAATCGACGTAATCCACGATCACGTCGCTGGAAACATTGATCCGAGCCGGAGCGAAATTGATGATTCCCTTGATTCCCGCCTGCATCATGTGGTTCGCCGCGCGTTGCGCCCGCTCGGGCGGGGTGGTGATCAACCCGATATCGATTTGCATCATCTGGGCTTTCTCCTTGAGCCGGCGGGTGCAGACGACCTCGTGTCCCGCCACGTGCTCCCCGATTTTGAAGGGATCGCAGTCGAAGGCCATCTGGATCTTGAAACCCTTCTGGGCCAGCTGCTTGTGCCGCAACAGCGCGCGCCCCAGATTGCCGACGCCGACGAGGATGCAGTTCCAGTTCCGGTCGATGCCCAGAAAATGCTTAATGGCCTGCAACAGATCGGTCACATAGTATCCGACCCCCCGGACCCCGAATTCCCCGAAGTAGGCAAGATCCTTGCGGATCTGTGAGGAATTAACTTCACACTTCTCAGCGAGCTTCTCGGAGGCAATGACTTGCTGCTGCTGGAGCTGAAGCTCCTCGAGCACCTGAATATAGACTCCCATCCGCTGAATCGTGGCCTGTGGGATTTTATCGCTTTTGGTCACCATAATGTCTTGAGAAAAATTTCACAAAACGAAACTAATAAAGAGGCCTGTGCGGACAGGCCTCTTTCTTTCATCTCGTTGAGTTAGAGAAAGGGGTTGGCGAACAGCAGAATCAAATCGATCACCAGGGTGTAAATCGCCAGGGACTCGATCAGTGCCAGGCCGATAAGCATGGTCACCGTGATCTGACCGCCGGCGTCGGGGTTGCGGGCAGTGCCTTCACAGGCGCCCCTGAGCCCGAAGCCCATGCCGATTCCGCAACCAAGTGCGGCGAGGCCCATACCAATGGCCGTGGCAATGGCGATGAAGGACACCACATCGCCTGTCGGCCCCTCTTGCGCGCATGCGACACTCGCGACAGAGAGCAAGGCCAGGGTGTTCAGGGCGGTCATCAACTTTTTCCGCATACTAGGCACCTCCTTCGAAGTTTATACAATTGGTCACGCGACCATTTCCCCCCGAAATCAGTTTCCGGATGAAGGACATCTTTTAGTGGGCCTCCTCGAAGGCCAGCTTGAGATAGATCATGGACAGCATGAAGAATATGAAGGCCTGAATTGTATCCACCAGCGAGTAGAGGAAGTACATGGGCAAGGTGGCGAGGACAGGCACGAGGGCGAAAAAGAGAATGAGCACCAGCTCTTCGCCGAAGATGTTGCCAAAGAGTCGAACGGTCAGGGACAGGGGACGCGCCAGGTGACTCAGCACCTCAATGGGGAAGATGAGCGGCGCCAGCCACGGGACCGGACCGATGAACTGCTTGACATACTTCGCCCCGTGCATCCTGATCCCCACCCAGTTGTAAAAGAGGAAGACCACGAGGGCCATGGCGGCATTGGTGTTGAGATTCGCCGTCGGGGCAACCCCGCCCGGCACCAGACCGATAAAGTTCCCGAACAGGATAAATATGAACAGGGTCATCAGGAGGGGAAAGACGGATCGGCCGTTCTCGCCCATGGTGGAAACAGTGAAGTTTTCCAGGCCTCCTATGACGATTTCCCAGAAATTCTGCACTCCTTTCGGCACAAGGGTCACATTGCGAGTAGCAACCCAGGCCAGGGCGATGAGGATGAGCATCACGAGCCAGGTATACAGCACGTGATTGGGAATCAGGAGGTGGCCGTCTCGGACCAGCCCCACCGCGTGCATGAATTTTTCCAAAAGGACCACATGGGGTGCTATCTGCACGGACATCCCTTACGCCTCCTTCTGTTTTCGTGACACGAAAAAGATTCCGCCCCAGGCCATAAACGACGCCAATATGGTAGACAAGCCAAGCAAGAGCCCGATGGCGTTGAGTTGCATGAAATAGATCCCTGCGAACAGGACCCCGCCGGTAAAGAAAAGACGTAGATAAAAGCTGACCAAGAGGGAGAACACGGCACCGCTTCGCAGAAACACCAGCTGCGGGATCAACCGGGCCAGAACGAAGAGATTCAAGGTGATGAGCAGGGCGCCCACGGCATAGCTCGCCAACAGATGATTGTAACCCGCAGCGAGCAAAAGGGCCGCGAAGGCCACCACAGCCGCGGAATGCAGGGCGACGATCCGCTGAATCTCCGGGAAGCCCTCGCCAGGGAGCCCCAGAATGCGCAGCAGCTCAGCGCTCCCGGTCCTTTTCCTCTTTCTTCTCGCCTCGACCAATCAGTTTGACCTCGCGGAACATATTGGTGAATCCGCCGGCAATCCCGAAGAATAAAAAGAGCATCGTCAGCCAGGGGCCGGTCTGCAGCCACTTGTCCAGAAAATACCCGATCGCCAGACCCACAAAGGTCGAGGCCACCATGTGCGCGCCGATCAGGCTCGCCCGCAGCAGATTATCCACGTAGCCTCGATCCAGACCTTTCCAGAACCTCATTCGTTCATTCCTTCACAAAGTTCAATTTATTTATCAGAGTCTCTGAACAACGTCAACTGTCCGCCACGGACCAAAAATCGAGCGTGCCCAATAAAGGTCCGAACAGGGCCGAAAGGCGAACGCGCCCCACTGCTCACTTTGGGCGCGAGGCTTGTGACACCTGCCACCACCTTTTAAAAGGAGGTGACTGCGAGGTGCATTTGATGTACTCTCCAGCTGCCGAGGACCCAATATCCGCCGGCCCGGGCCTCGCTTTCCAGCGCCAGGAATCGCCATGGGCTTCGGGCAAGCGCATCACCGTTTTTTTCCTGCAGCGGGGGACGGTCCCCCGCCGCAGGCAACCACCCGCCTTGACACGACGCGATCAACTTCCCGAGAATTCAATCATGAACGCGAACTGGCTGAAAAAAAAGGAAAACGAGCTCGCCACGGATCTTTTTCGCAATTTCTGTCTCATCTCCCTGGAACTGGAGAAGGAATTCGCCTACTTCGATCAAACCGGCGAGATCCGCTTCAACCCCCTGGACGAGCTCCTGGGGCAGGAGATGGCCCAGGGCAGGCTGTGGCTCCTCAAGGACACGGCCCATCTGCTTTTCCGCAAGCAGCCCGACACTCCGCTCTCCGGTATCTTTCTGGACTGGTCCATTGCCTACATCTTTCACGAGTGCATGAAGCTCAAGGAGGATGCCTACCAACTACAAACCTACATCCCCTGGTTCCAGTTCGTCCAGTCCAATCCGAGCTATCCCAGCGAGGAACAGGAGGTCGGGTCCAATCTCTTCCGTCTCGCCTCCCAGACCCGGGGAAGCATCGACAAGGAGGTGCAACGGATTCAATTCATCCTGGGCGAGACCAAGAAGATCCTGATCCGGTTCCTCCCCCATCACCGGAC
>CAYFSD010000213.1:0-4218 GCA_964345705.1 uncultured Desulfohalobiaceae bacterium | reverse complement strand
CCCGTGCCCGTGGTCGTGGATGCTGAGGCCTTGAGGTGGTGAATAGTTACCTTTTCCTTTTCATTTTCACAAAAAAGGATAATAAAAACCAGGGAGGTTTGTTAAGATGCAGAAGCAAGGAAGAATTGAAGTTTGGATAGCCTAACTTGTGGTTAAAACAAGAAGCTCTGTATCCGGTTCCTTCCCTGGCTGGAGTCCTCTTCGGATCGAAGGAACGTCCGTTCATTTTCGCGTCATGACTGGTAATTCACAAAGAGAAAACGTGTCCCTGGAGGTGATTGACGAGTGATCGCGTGGTTCCGTATAGTCTACAAAGGGTGAGATGAGTGAGCCAAGCCGAACATGCTCATCCCCTTGATCGGAGCAAAGGAGGAAGACATGGACGTTCTGCTGATTCACCCACCCTTCCTGGAAGGATATTCCAAGGCTCGCATCGATCTGCCGCCCATGGGGGTCGCGTACCTGGCCTCGGCCCTTCGTCGGGACGGACATACCGTGCGCATCGCGGACCTGAACGTGGATTCGCAGGCCCTTGTGAGCCGGGCGGGAGAATTCGATCTCGTGGGCATTTCCGGAGACACTCCGCGGCATGGGATGGCCCTGGACATCGCGGCCAGGGTTCGTGAGCAGGGGGTCCCGGTGGCCATGGGCGGTCCGCATGTGTCCTTCAGGGTGGAGGAGAACCTCCGCTCCGGTCCCGTGGACTATGTCATCCGCGGGGAAGGGGAGGAGAGCTTTTGCTCCCTCGTCCGTGACCTGGCGGAAGGGGGTGACGGGGTCGGTGTCCCGGGCATTTCCTGCCGCGCTAACGGCGAGGTGGTCCACAACCCGAAAACGGATTTTCTGGACGTCGACAGCATCCCCCTCCCGGCCCGGGATCTTTTGCCCATGTCCTCCTACCGGGTCAACGTGGGGGACAGGCTGGCCACCACGGTGATCGCCAGCAGGGGCTGCCCCTTCAACTGTTCCTTCTGCTCCTCCTCGGAGCTCTTCGGGCTGCGCTGGCGGCCCCGGGAGCCGGAAGCCGTGGTGGACGAGGTGGAATTCCTCCATCGCAGTTACGGCTACCGGGGCGTGCTGTTCATGGACGACAATTTCACCCTGGATCCGGACCGGACGATCCGCATCTGCGAGCTCATGGCCAAGCGGGACATGGATGTCTCCTGGTGGTGCTTCTCCCGCATGACCACAGTGAATCAGCGGGAGGACATGGTGCAGAGCATGGCCGAGGCGGGGGCGAGGCAGGTGTTCATGGGCGTGGAGAGCCCGCACAAGGAAGTCCTGGAGCACTACGGGAAAAAGGCGACCTCGGACGACGCGGAAAAGGCCGTACGGATCCTGCGCAAGTACGGGCTCCGGATCTACGGCAGCCTCATCATCGGCGATCCCCAGGAGAACAGGGCCATGATCCGGGAGACGATCCGCTACGCCAAGGCCCTGAAGCCGGACCTGGCCCAGTTCGCCATCCTGACACCCTATCCCGGAACCAGGCTCTATCAGGAGCTGAGCTCCCGCCTCCTGGACAGGGATTGGTCCTACTACGACGGCCTGCACGCCGTGATCCGCTACGACCACCTCAGCCCGGAGGAGGTGGAGAAGTTCCTGAAAAAGGCCTATCTGAGCTTTTATCTCCGGCCGAAGCAGCTCTACGTGTGGGGGAGGCAGCTGGCCAGGTTCCTTGGCTACCTGGCCAAGCGGTAGGGGGTGATTGGGGTCGGCGCGGAATTGAGGCGCTCGGCTCGAGGCGGGAGGTAACGGGGAGCAGGCGGGACGAGGAGGCTGGGAGGCGCCGCCCTATTTGGGAGTGGCCAGGCTCTCCTCGTCCCGGTACACCTTCTCGTCCAGGACCATGCGCTCCCGGATGAAGGGGGTCGGCTCCCGGACCGCCTCCACGCGGTAGAAGCTGGAGGTGTACCAGTCCGTGTCCGCCTCCACCCCGATGCGGTCATAGACCTCGCACTTGTCCTGGTAGCTGGCGAAGCTGGCCTCTTCCTGGGGATAGAGGCTGAAGCGCCTGCGGATGTCGGTGATCACCAGGCCCATCTCCTGCAGGCGCTGCTGGATGGCGAACCACTTGCTCCGGGAGGCCTCCAGGGTGGTGAGGCCGAAGTATCCGGAGCCGCCGGCCCCGGCGAGGGCGGACACTCCCCTGGAGAGGAACAGGGTCAGGCCGGGGAGGGTCTCCACCGGATCGGTGATGAATACGTCGTATCCGCCGCGCGCATCCTCGGGCAGGGGGTCCTGCACGTCGAAGACGCCGGCCTCCAGGGCCAGGCCGTGCCGGGAGGCGATGGCGTTGATGGAGTCCACCAGCCGGGAGTCGATTTCCAGGACGCGGACTCGCCGGGGCAGCCCGGTCAGGGCGAGCGCCGCTCCCAGGAGGTCGTCGTCGCCCACCAGGCAGATGGACCGGTTCAGGAGATCGCCCCGCTCCAGGATGAAGGCGACCCGGCGCAGGACCCCTTCCAGGGAGATGAAGCCCTGATCGAAGTCCTCGGTCGCGCTGGGACGATGGGGCAGGAGCCCCTCCATTTGCTCCGCCAGGCGCGGAAAGGCCTCCCTGGCCCTGTAGCCCGTCTGGCCGCAGCAGGGGCATTCCCAGCCTTTCCACTGCCTCAGGGCCTGGTGCTCGCTTTCCGACCGCGGCGTGAGCGTCGCCCTGCCGTCTTCCACGCGGAGCAGGCCCTCCTCCTCCATGCTGTCCAGGAGGGGGAAGAATTCGCTCAGGCTCGCGTCCTGGCTGTCGATGAGGGAATAAATTGATTTTTCGCCCTGGACCAGGGCTTGGATGATCTGATTCTTTATGCGCTGGTTCATACTCATCCCCTGTCGAGGGCGTAGTGGCGATAGGATCGGGGCCGGAACTCCTCCAGGATGTAGCGGAAGGCCGTGTCCACCTGGCTCACGTCGCCGCAGGTGAAGACGTCCACGTTGACCTGCTCGTATTCCGGCCAGGTGTGGATGGAAATGTGGGACTCCTCGATCAGGATGACTCCGGTCACGCCCTGGGGGGTGAACTGTTTGTACATGGAGCCCACCTTGGTGAATCCCACGCGGTCGCTTATCTCTTCCAGGATCTGCTTGACCTGGTCCTCGTAGGCGATGAGATCCGGGGCCACACCGTAGAGCTCGGCGATGATGTGCCTTCCTACTACCATGGCCACACCCCCTGCTTCTTTGGAGGTTCGACTGACGCGACTGCTACGGACGTGCGTTCCGATTAAAGGGGCTTAACCGGAATGGCCACAGTAGGGTCCAATGATTCCCTACTTCGAGGAGAGCGGGAGAGCGCCCGCAAACACCGGGATGGCGCTCGCGGGCTCTTGAGGAATCCGGCACATCCTTGCGGACAGTGCAACGAGAGCTCAATGGAAGCGCTTTGCCCCAATTTTCGTCCAGCTCTCTTGTTCCCGGCCGGCTCAGACGGCCGCACGGAACAAAGCGCTTGTGTTGAGTCCTGTTGCCTTTGCCGGATTGTTCGCTAGTCTCTTGCTCAGCGAGGGCTCAACAAATCAAACTAGCCCACATATTATGCATCTGTAAAGTTTGTCAAGCACGGGGTTTTGGCCAGGGAAGGCGGACCCAATAGGGGAAAGAGCAATGAATCGGAATTGGACGGGCCGAGGGGATCACTCCTGGAGAAGGGCCTTCTTGCGCTGTCTGTATTCCTCGGTGCTGATCTCTCCCCGAGCCAGCCTCATGTCCAGTTCTTCAAGGGCTTTTTCCCGGGATTCCGCGCCGTCGTCCCGGAAGCGTCCACCAGGGCCGAAGGCCCAGCGAAGCAGAAGAATGATCAGGGCGAGCACGATCGCGATGAAGACGAACCTGCTCAGGATCAGGAGGACGCTTCCCGTGGGGCCCGGGCCAAAGGGCCATGCCGCCCAGGAGGGGTCGGCCCGGGGCGCTGCGGAAATGCTCGGGGAAGAAAAGAAAGCGTCCATCAGGACAACCTCAGCATCTGCAAAACCCTGTCCGCGAGATCGCTCGGCGTGTTCTCCGCGGGAAGGATATAGTCCAGGCACTCGTAGTACAGGGGCTCCCTTTCGCGCAGGGACTGCACCAGCTCCTCCTCCGGCGGGGCGTCGCTCAGGGCGGGCCGTTGGCCTGTGTCCCCCTCCTGCTGCAGTCGCTGTCGGAGAAGGGGGATGTCCGCCATGAGGTAGAATACGGCCCCGGAGGAGCGAAGGAGCTGCCGATTCGACTCCCGGAGCACGATGC
>CAYFSD010000212.1:0-4253 GCA_964345705.1 uncultured Desulfohalobiaceae bacterium | reverse complement strand
CTCAAGGGAATGGATTCCACAACCGCCTCTCCGATGGACTGCAGGAGCACGAATCGGATGCTGTCTCCCTGTCGCTTCTTGTCCTTGGCCAGGGCCTCAAGCATGGCCTCTGGATCGGCGTCGATCCCTGTGGGAAGCTCCAGCTTCCATAGCAGCGACAGGAGCCTTTGATACTCCGCCTCGGCAAGCAGGCCCCTTCGCACCGACAGCAGCCCGGCCAGAACCATCCCCTGGCTCACCGCCTCGCCGTGGGGAGCGGATGTCGTCTTCTCCACGGCGTGGCCGAAGGTGTGGCCGAAATTCAGCTTGCGCCGCTGTCCGGCCTCCCTCTCGTCCTGATGGACAATCCCGGACTTGATGCGAACGGAATCCGCAACAAGGCGCTCCATGACTGCCGGCTCCAGCTGCAGCGCCCCCTGGACGTTGTCCTCCAGAAAAGCGAACAAGTCCGGGTCCGCGATCGCTCCGTGCTTGACGATTTCCGCCAGCCCGCAGCCGATATCTTCTCCGTTCAGGGTGGGCAGCAGGCCGAGGTCGCAGAGCACCACTTCCGGCTGGCTGAAGAGGCCGACCATGTTCTTGTACCCGTCCAGGTTGACCCCGTTCTTGCCCCCTACGCTGGCATCCACCTGGGCCAGGAGAGTGGTGGCGGCGAAGGCGAAGTCCAGCCCCCGCAGATAGGTGGAGGCCACGAATCCGGTCAGATCGCAGACCACCCCTCCGCCTATTCCCAGCAGATAGGTCCGGCGGTCGGCCTCCAGCTCCAGAAGCCGTCGATAGAGCCATTCCGCGGTAGCCAGGGTTTTGGCCTCTTCCCCGCGGCCCACGGTTATGACCGGGGCCCGGGGAAAACGGGAGGAGTACAGGCTAAAGACCCTTTCGTCCGTGACGATCATCAGCCGCTCCGCTGGGACATGCTCCGGCAGCGCCTCCAGCCGTTCGCCGATCAAAAGCTTGGATTGTCCCGTGCCTCCGGAAAGGAGAAAAGTCTGCATGCCGCGTTCCCTATGCGGGTTGTGCCAGCAGGCTGCACAGCCTCTGGTGGGCGTCCTCGAGCAGATTTTCCGTGGTTTCCCAACCGATGCAGGCGTCGGTTATGGACACGCCGTATTTGAGCTCGGAGGGATCTCCGCTGAACTTCTGCTTGCCCTCCCGGAGGTTGCTCTCCAGCATGACCCCGATGAGGGCTCCGCTGCCGCAGGAGATCTGGTCCAGAACCTGCTTGAGCACCGTGCTCTGGGCCTCGTGTTTTTTGCAGGAGTTGGCGTGGGAGCAGTCCACCACAATGGACTGGGGGAGGCCCTTTTCCTCCAGGCTGGAGCGCGTCTCCTCCACATGGACGGGATCGTAGTTGGGCCTTTGCCCGCCCCGCAGGACCACGTGACCCGCGGAGTTGCCCCTGGTGTGCACGGTGCAGATGCTCCCCTCCTGGTCGATGCCCAGAAAGCTCTGCGGGGCCTGGGCGGCCATCATGGCGTTGACCGCGGTGCTCAGATTGCCGTCCGGATTGTTCTTGAAGCCCACGGGCATGGACAGGCCGCTGGCCATTTGGCGATGGGTCTGGGACTCCGTGGTCCGGGCTCCTATCGCGGCCCAGCTCACCAGATCGGATATGTATTGGGGAGTGATGGGATCCAAAAATTCCGTTGCCGCGGGGACACCCAGCTCGTTGATTTGAAGAAGCAGGCGGCGGGCCTTGTACAGCCCGGTTTCCATGTCGCAGCTGCCGTCCAGGTGGGGATCGTTGATCAGTCCTTTCCATCCCACTGTGGTGCGCGGCTTTTCGAAGTAGACCCGCATCACGATGTACATGCTGTCCTTGTACCTGTCGCGCAGCTCCTTGAGCCTCCTGGCGTAGTCCAGGGCCGCTTCTTCGTCGTGGATGGAGCACGGCCCGGAGATGACCAGCAGGCGTCTGTCCTTCTTGTGCACGATGTCCTCGATGGTTCGCCGCGCTTCCGCGACGGTGTCGAGGACCTGCTGGCTTGCCTGCAGTTCCTGTTTCAGGCTTCTGGGTGTGAGCATGGTCTTGTACCCTTGTATTCGCGTGTCGTCTGTTCCCGGCATGCCTCAAGCCTCCTTGGTGAGAGGGTCCCAAAATATCGCGTCATTTCGGACCTGCTGCGTGTATCCCGCAATGGATGAGCGGTCCGAAATGACGCGAGCCTCCCTGGCGGCCGTCCCTGTTTCCGAACAGGGACGGGGGGTCAAGGGTTCTGCCCCGGAAAAGGGTCGTGGAGAGCGTGGATGCATCCTGTCCTGTTGAGGCCTTTTCCCGGATTTCATGGCGGATGTCTCATTTCCTTGTTTTTGGGGTCCTTGTTGGATCGGCCACTCGAAAAAAAGGCCGTGAGGGGGACCCCCACGGCCTTTTTGACAGAAAAAAAGCCGTGGGGACCTTTCCGGTCTGCCCACGGCTTTTTTCTCGATTATCTGCGCTTGATTCAATAAAGCCTGGACAGACCGGACCCCCAATAAAAATAGCTAAAATAAAAGTTCCAGGAGGGCCAGAGGCCTGTCAGGCTTGTTGAAAGCATGGATTTCCTTGTGTTGCTGATTGGATTTGATAACACTCTATCCCAAGGGGACGGTCCTGTCAAGGGTTCTCCCTCTCCTTTTCTAGTCTCCCGAGCCGATCAGGGGAAGCTCCCTGTCCACGCGGAAATGGACCAGGAACTTCGCCTCGGAGTGGATCCGATCGTCGTCGGGATAGGTCCGTCTGCGCATGAGATTGATCTTCTCCTCGTCCTGCTCCTCGTGGGTCTTGGTCAGAAAGAAGCGCTTGCCCTTGTATCCCGGTCCCTCCTCCAGGAAGAGGTAGGCGGCGCGGGGATTGGACTGCAGGTTGTGGTGGGAGAGGCGGTCGCGCATGATCAGGGCGATGGTGCCGTCCTCCATAACGTGGGGCCTGGCGTAGATGGCGCTGTCCACGTTGCCTTCGCTGTCAGCGGTGGAGAGCACGCCCACGCCTTTGGTGTTCTCGAAGTAGCTGGCAAGATCCATGGTTTGTCTCCCTGAGTTTGTTGGTTCGGGTGGTGTCAACACACAACGCTTAAACTGGGCTACTCTTTGAAGTGGTCCAGATACTTGCCGTACCCCTCCTCTTTGAGATCCTCCTTGGGGATGAAGCGCAACGCGGCGGAATTGATGCAGTAGCGCTTGCCGGTGGGCGCCGGCCCGTCGTCGAAGACGTGGCCCAGGTGCGAGTCCGCCTGCCTGGAGCGCACCTCGGTGCGGCTCCCGAAAAGGGAGCGATCCTCACGGGTGACGATGTTCTTCGGCTCCAGGGGGCGGGTGAAGCTGGGCCATCCCGTGCCGGAGTCGAACTTGTCCCTGGAGGAGAACAGGGGCTCGCCGGAGACGATGTCCACATAGATGCCCTCCTGCTTGGTGTCCCAATAGGCGTTGTCAAAGGGCGGCTCGGTGCCCTCCTGCTGGGTGACCTTGAACTGCATGGGGCTCAGCCGCTCCCGCAGCTCCTCGGGGCTCGGCTTGGTGAAGCCATCATTGTCGGGCTTTCCGCTGGTCGCGTTCATTTTCAGCTCGGTGTCTTCCCAGTGCTCCTTGATGAATGACTGCCTGCCGGAAAAGTAGCTATAGCTCTTGTAGCGAAGGGGATGGTTCTTCGCGTAGTCCTGGTGATAGCTCTCCGCGGGATAGAAGTTCTTCAGCGGCTCGATAGGAGTTACCACGGGACGGGAAAAGCGACCGGATTCGTTCAGCTCGCGCTTGGACTCCTCGGCGATCTCTCGCTCCTGTTCCGTCTGATAGAAGATGGCCGAGGTGTACTGCTCGCCCCGGTCGCCGAAGGAGCCGCCAGAATCCGTAGGGTCGAACATGCGCCAGAAGGTCTCCACCAGCTCGCGGTAGCTCACCCGCTGGGGATCGTAGAGCACCTTGACCGCCTCCCGGTGGCCCGTGTCCCCGGAGGTGACCTGCTCATAGGAGGGGTTCTCCACATGTCCTCCGCTGTACCCGGAGATCACTTCCTCGACCCCGGGGATCTTCTGAAAGGCGGCCTCGATGCACCAGAAGCAGCCCCCGGCGAAGTGGGCCTCCGCGGACTGCGCGCTGGAGGCCGTGGTCATGCCGATGAGGGAAAAAAGGCTCAGGGCCAGGAATGTCTTCATGGATCCTCCGGCAAAGTCGCCGCCCATGCGGCGGCTCTGTTTGCTGAAAAGGGTTTTTCTGTTTTTGACGTAACTATTCACCACCTTGTCGAACCGTAAGCCGACACGGGGTATTTTGCCTCA
>CAYFSD010000211.1:1445-4257 GCA_964345705.1 uncultured Desulfohalobiaceae bacterium | reverse complement strand
GGGAGAGGCCTTCCAGCTGCAGGACGTGTGCAAGCTGCCCGAGGACGTGCTGTAGCGACACACCTATGACACAACAGGATAAATCGCTCCCGCTCCGGGCGGAGGTGGACCTGGGGGCCATCGCCGAGAACTGCCGCCTGGTCCGGCGAACGGTCGCCGGGAACACGCGGATCATGGCCGTGGTCAAGGCGGATGGCTACGGGCACGGAGCCGTGCCCGCGGCCCGGACCGCCCTGGACAGCGGCGCGGACTGCCTGGCCGTGGCCAGGGTGGACGAGGCCCTGGCCTTGCGGCGGGCCGGAATCGGCGCGGACATCCTGATCTTCGGCGCCACTTCTCCGGACCGGACGGATGAGCTCCTGGAACACGACCTGATCCAGACCGTTTTCGATCCGGACACCGCGAAGGCTCTCTCGCACAGGGCCGATTCCCTGGGAGGGGCCCTCCGGGTCCACCTCAAGGTGGACACCGGCATGGGACGTCTGGGCCTGGTGACCGTGAATGAGGGCGGCACACGGATCGGGCCCGAGGGCGAGGCGCTGGCCCGGGCACAGGCCATTGCCGAGCTGCCGGGTCTCGTTCTGGAGGGCGCGTACACTCACTTCGCCCGGGCGGACGAGCCGGATCGCGACTTCACCCGGCTCCAGCTGGATCGATTCCTCAGCTTCCTGCACTGCCTGAAGGAACGCGGAATCGAGATCCCCCTACGCCACGCAGCGAACAGCGCCGCCCTGCTGGCCATGCCCGAGACCCATCTGGATCTGGTCCGTCCCGGGCTCATGCTCTACGGGCTGACCCCCCTTGTCGGCCGGAGCCCCGAGGAGCTCGGGCTGACTCCCGCCCTCAGCCTCAAGGCCCGCCTGGCCCTGGTCAAGCGCGTAGGGCCGGGCTTCCCCGTAAGCTACGGCTCCAAATACGCCGCGGAGGGGGGAACCTGGCTCGGGACGCTGCCCGTGGGCTATGCGGATGGCTACAGGCGATGCCTCTCCCCGCAGGCGGAAGCGCTCTTCCGGGGCCGCAGGGCGCGCGTGGCCGGCCAGGTCTGCATGGACCAGACCGTGGTCGATCTGGGTGAGGCCGAGGATCCGCAGGCGGGGGAGGACGTCGTCCTCCTGGGAGAGGACGGCGGTGATCGGGTGAGCGCGGAGGAGCTCGCGGGAATCTGCCGCACCATCTCCTACGAGGTCGTGACCGCGCTCACCTCTAGGGTCCCGCGGGTGTATCGCTCCGCGTCCCCGGAGCGCAGCGCGCGCTCCTCCCCCATATCCCGCTCGCAACCCTAAACCAAGGAGGCGGCACATGGAGGCTTTGCTCGCACTTTTCGACTCAATCAGCGGCTTTGTCTGGGGCCCGTACATGCTCATACTCCTCGTGGGCACCGGGGTCTATCTCACCTTCGGCATGCGCTGGCAAAGCGTGCGCAAGCTCGGGTATGCCATCAAGCTCATGATGCAGGGCCGCAAGAAGAGCGAACAGAAGGGCGAGGGGGATATCACCCCCTTCCAGGCCCTGACCACCGCTCTCTCCGCGACCATCGGCACGGGGAACATCGCCGGCGTGGCCACGGCCATCTATCTCGGCGGCCCGGGCGCCGTCTTCTGGATGTGGGTCACCGCCGTCTTCGGCATGGCCACCAAATACGGGGAGGCCGTGCTCGCGGTTCGCTACCGGGAGACCATGCCCGACGGATCCTATGTGGGCGGGCCCATGTACTACATCAAGAACGGCATGGGGAAGAACTGGAAGTGGCTCGGCTTCTGCTTCGCCGTCTTCGCCGCCATAGCCGCCCTGGGCATCGGGAACATGGTCCAGTCCAACTCCGTGGCCCGCGCGGCTGAGCGCGCCTTCAGCGTCCCCTACTGGACCACCGGGCTGGTCCTGGCCGGCCTGACCTTTGCCGTGGTCATCGGAGGCATCCGCCGCATCGCCGAGGTCACGGAAAGGCTGGTTCCCTTCATGGCCATCGTCTACGTCGTGGGCGCTTTGATCATCATCGGCTTCAACATCGATCAGGTCGCGTCCGCCTTTGGCCTGATCTTCACCGACGCCTTCACCGGAACCGCGGCAACCGGAGGATTCGCCGGCGCCGCCCTGGCCCAGGCCCTCCGCTTCGGCGTGGCCCGCGGCGTGTTCTCCAACGAGGCCGGTTTGGGCAGCGCCCCCATCGCCCACGCCGCGGCCCGGACCCAGGACCCCGTCCGCCAGGGCATCGTGGCCATGCTGAGCCCCTTCATCGACACCATCTGCGTCTGCACCCTGACCGCCCTGCTCATCATCATGACCGGGGCCTGGACCAGCGGAGAGACCGGGGCCGAGCTGTCCCAGATGGCCTTCAACATCGGCGTGCCCGGGCTGGGCGACTTCGTGGTCGGCTTCGGGCTGATGATCTTCGCCTTTTCCACCATGCTGGCCTGGTGCTACTACGGCCAGGTCTGCTCCGAGTACATCTTCGGGCTGAAAGCGGTGACCCCCTATCGCCTGCTCTACGTGGCGGTCATCTTCATCGGCGCCATCATCAAGCTGGACTTCGTCTGGACCTTCGCGGACATGATGAACGGATTGATGATCGTGCCCAACCTGATCGCCCTTCTGGCCCTGAGCCCGGTCATTTTCCGGATCACCAGGACCTACTTCGAGGACCAGAACAAGAAGGGCTAACCGCCTGCTGATTCCGCCGCGGCGGGGCCCCGGGCCCCGCCGCTTTTTTTCCCAGCGTCGTCCCCACCGGAACGGTTTGCCCTCCTCCCCCTTTGCCTGTACAGTCGCCCTGACGGACGGCGCGCAGAGCGCCCCGACAAGCGCTCATCCCTGA
>CAYFSD010000211.1:0-1345 GCA_964345705.1 uncultured Desulfohalobiaceae bacterium | reverse complement strand
CGCTTTTCCCAGGAGAATCCGCCATGCGCATCGCCCTTCTGACCAACGAGTTCCCCCCGGACACCTACGGCGGGGCCGGGGTGCACATGGACTACCTCAGCCGGGAGCTGGCCCGCCTGGAGGGAGGCGGCCACTCCGTGGAGGTCCTTTGCTTCAGCCCCAAGCCGGAGTCCCGGGAGGCGAACATCCGTCCCCTGGGGATCCCGCCCAGGAAGGACGCCTTCCCCGGAACGGACGCGGTGCGGGGCAAGATCCTCTCCATCCTGCAGAACAACCTCGAGTTCGCGGCCGCCATGAAGGACGCGGATGTCGTGCACTGCCACACCTGGTACACCCACTTCGCCGGCTGCCTCATCCGCGACTTTTTCCGCATCCCCCTGGTGCTCACCACGCACTCCCTGGAGCCCAACCGGCCCTGGAAGGAGGAGCAGCTGGGCACCGGATACCAGGTGAGCACCTGGCTGGAGGAAAGCGCCTATCGCAAGGCGGATGGAGTGATTGCCGTTTCCGGGGCCATGAAGAGGGATGTGCAGACCCACTACCAGGTCCTGCCGGAACGCATCCGGGTCATCCCCAACGGGATCGACACAGGGGAATACACCCCCTCCCCCGAGCCCGACATCCTGCGCACAGCGGGCATCGATCCCGAAAGGCCCTATATCCTCTTCGTGGGGCGCATCACGCCGCAGAAGGGAATCTTCCACCTTCTGGCCGCGGCGCCCAAGCTGCGCAAGGGGACCCAGATCGTGCTCTGCGCCGCGAGCGCGGACACGCCGTCCATGCGCGAGGCGCTCCGGCAGCGGGTGGAGGAGCTCAATCGGACCGCGGACATCGAGATCATCTGGATCGAGCGCCACCTGGCCCAGTCCGAGATCGTGCCCCTCTATTCCGGAGCCGCCGCCTTCGCCTGCCCCTCGGTGTACGAGCCCTTCGGGATCATCAACCTGGAGGCCATGGCCTGCGGCACGCCCGTGGTCGCCTCGCAGGTGGGAGGCATCCCGGACATCGTGCTTCACGGGGAAACCGGGTACCTCGTGCCCTATGAGCCCGTTTCGGAACAAGACCCCGAGCCCCGGGATCCGGGGGTTTTTGCCGCGGACCTGGCCCGCGGCCTGAACGCGATCCTGGATCATCCGGAAACGGGACGGGAAATGGGCAGACGGGGCATGCACCGGGTCCGGGAATCCTTCTCCTGGTCCGCTGTCGCGCAATCCACGCTCGAGTTCTACCGCGAGCTGATCCGATCCCATAGCGAATAGCCGCCGTGCCAGCGAACTGGACACCGGACATTTCCCGGAAACCCTTCCGGTTCATCCGAACACAGCCAAGCAGGAAAATGCGAGGC
>CAYFSD010000210.1:2856-4263 GCA_964345705.1 uncultured Desulfohalobiaceae bacterium | reverse complement strand
GCACAAGGAGCTCAAGCGCAGAAAATCCCGTATCAGCAGCCTGGAGAAGGAGCTGAGCTCCCTGCGCAACATGAGCCTGGATGAACGGCAGCAGCATCAGGAGCAAAGCAGCTAGTGAACGGCCCCCTCAGCCGCGGGGGAAAGATCGCCCGTGCCGTATTTACGGGCGTTGCCATGATGAAGGCTTGACCGCAGGGGAGGCGACTTCCCGCCATCCGCCCGCGCCCACTGGACAGCGGGCCAAGGGACCCGGACTCCGCTATGATCACCCATCTCCTTCAGTCACTGGGAAACCGATTGTCCCTGCCCGGAAAAAAGAAGCCCGTTCGGCCGTTCATTTCCTATCGACAGGGCCGGCCCTTCCCCTACACCGACACCCAGACGGCCATCGAGGAGCTCAGCCGCCTGGCCAAGCAGACACCCGAGGCGGTGGAGGTCTATCTGGCCCTGGGCAACCTGCACCGGGCCCAGGGCGACTTCGACCGGGCCATCCGCATCCGCAAGACCCTGACCGCGCGTCCTGACCTGGAATCGGAGTATCTGGCCAAGTCCCTGTACGAGCTGGGGCTGGACTACCGGCGCGCCGGATTTCTGGACCGGGCGGGAGAGGCCTTCGAGCAGGCCAGGCAGATCTCCGGCGACGACCCGGTCCTCTTGGAGGAGATGGCCGGCTTGGCCGCCGCGGAGGGCGATTACGGAACCGCCGCGGATTACTACCGCCTCCTGAAGGATCCCTTGGCCAGGGCTCACTATCTGGTCCGGCTGGCCAAGGCCGAATCCGGGGAGAACGGCGTGGTCACGGACAAATCCGAGCTGAGGAAGGCCCTGCGCGTCTATCCCGGGTCCGTGGAGGCCTGGCTGGAAATCCTCATCCGGGACTGCAGCTTCGCCCAGTGGAGCGCCATGGCCTCCGACTTCCGCCAGGCCCTGAAGCACATCGATCCCGGCCTCGCCTTCGTCCTGCTCGAAGGCCTGATCCGCTTTCTGGTACGGCAGAGGGACGAGAGCCAGATCTTCACCCCGGATCTGGCCCCGGACCCGGCTCGAGTGCTACTCAACGTGCTGGACAAGCGCGATCCGGACCCCATCCTGTCCTACTATTGCGCCTGGCTCGCCCTGCAGATCGCGGATTTCCGCCAGGCCTCGGGCTGGCTGAGCCAATGCCTGGAGCAGGATCCGGACTTCTGGCCGGCCCGCGTGGAGCTCATGGCCCTGCAGTCCCAGAGCGAGGACCTCTCCCTGGACTTCAAGGCCCAGCTCGACCTCCTCTTCCGGCAGTTCCGGAGTCAGAAGCGCTTCCTCTGCCGCGCCTGCGGCCTCAGGCGGGAACAGATCTTCTTCCTCTGCTCCCGCTGCCACAGCTGGTATTCCATCGCCTTTGTGAAATAGGTTTCTGGTTCACGGTTC
>CAYFSD010000210.1:0-2756 GCA_964345705.1 uncultured Desulfohalobiaceae bacterium | reverse complement strand
AACCGCAAGCTCACCCCCATGCTGGAGCAGTACCTGCGCATCAAGCAGGACCATCCCGATGCGCTGCTCTTCTACCGCATGGGCGACTTCTACGAGCTCTTCTTCGAGGACGCCCGCATCGCCGCGCGCGAGCTGCAGATCGTTCTCACCTCCCGGAACAAGGAGAGCGAGGAACAGATCCCCATGGCCGGGGTCCCGCACCACTCCGTGGAGGAGTATTTGAAGACCCTCCTGGAGCGGCGCTACAAGATCGCCATCTGCGAGCAGATGGAGGACCCCGCCCAGGCCAAGGGCCTGGTGGAGCGGGCGGTGACCCGCATCCTGACCCCTGGCACCGTGGTGGAGGACTCCACCCTGCAGGCCAAGCGGAACAACTACCTGGCCGCGGTCTGCTTCCGGGACTCCGGAGGCGAGGGGGGCCTGTGCTGGCTGGACTATTCCACCGGGGAATGGAGCGGCATCTTCAGCAAACAGCCGACCCAGATCTGGCAGTGGCTGCAGAAGATCAATCCCGGGGAGATCCTCTGTCCCGAGGGCCTCGTCCTGCCCGAGGGGATGGAGGAGATACGCGAGCGGATCACCCGGGTCCCCTTCTCCGCCTACTTCGAGCACAAGCGGGCCAGGGAGATCGTCTGCCGCGTGCAGGACACCGCCAGCCTCAAGCCCCTGGACCTGGAGGACAAGCCCCAGCTGGTCCAGGCCTGCGGGGCGGCGCTCACCTATCTGACCCAGACCCAGATGGAGGAGCTGTCCCATCTGCAGGACTTCTCCCCCCTGGATCTGTCCCGCTATCTCATCCTGGACGAGGCCACGGAGACCAATCTGGAGCTCTTCCGCCGCCTGGACGGGGAACGGGGTCCGGGCACCCTGTGGCACGTGCTGGACGAAACCATGACCCCCATGGGCGGGCGGCTTCTGCAGAAGCGCCTCAAGCAGCCCTATCGCGATCCGGCCCCCATCCAGGCCACCCAGGAGACAGTGGCCTTCCTCCTGGAGCGGGAGGAGACAGCCCGCTCCCTGCGCGCCGCCCTGGACGGGGTGTACGACCTGGAGCGGCTCTGCACCCGGATCACCCTGCAGCGCAGCACCCCCAAGGACTTCGACGCCCTGCGGAGCAGCCTCCTGGGCCTGCCCCGGCTGCAAAGCGCCCTGGAGGCCGCCGATGAGGCAGCGCCCCGGGAGCTCCGCCGCATGCTGCGGTCCTGGGACTCCCTGGAGGACGTGGCCGAGCTGCTGCGGACCAGCCTGGTGGACAATCCGCCCCAGTTGGTCACCGAGGGCGGCCTCTTCCGGCAGGGATACAACGCCGAGCTGGACGAGCTCCTGGAGCTGGCCGAGCACGGGGAGGCCAAGCTCTCGGAGATCCTGGACCGGGAGCAGCGGGAACACGAGCTGCCCAAGCTCAAGCTGGGCCACAACCGGGTCTTCGGGTACTATTTCGAGCTGTCCCGGGCGCACAAGGGGTCCGTGCCGGAGCACTTCATCCGCAGGCAGACCCTGGTCAACGCGGAGCGCTACGTCACCGAGGAGCTGAAAGCATTGGAGGAGCGGATCTTCCAGGCCAGCGAGCGCCGCAAGTCCCTGGAGCAGGACCTCTTCCACGATCTGCGCCGCCGCGTGCTGGAGGCCTCTGAGCGGATCCGGGCCGCCGCGGAGAGCGTGGCCCGGCTGGACTTTTGGCAGTGCCTGGCCGAGGCCGCCCGGAAGCGGGAATGGACCCGGCCCGAGCTGCACGGCGGTCTGGAGGTGGAGATCGACCAGGGGCGGCACCCCGCGGTGGAGGACTCCCTGGGCCGGGCCAACTACATCCCCAACGACCTGCGCCTGGACGACAAGCGCCGCATCATCCTCATCACCGGACCCAACATGGCGGGCAAGTCCACCGTGCTGCGCCAGGCGGCGATCATCGCCATACTGGCCCAGATGGGCTCCTTTGTTCCCGCGGACCGGGCCCGGATCGGGCTCTGCGACCGCGTCTTCACCCGCGTGGGGGCCTCGGACAACCTCACCCGCGGACAGTCCACCTTCATGCTGGAGATGATCGAGACCGCCCGGATTCTGCGGCAGGCGGGCAAGCGCAGCCTGCTCATCCTGGACGAGATCGGGCGGGGCACGAGCACCTTCGACGGCCTATCCCTGGCCTGGGCCATCGTGGAGAACCTGGCCAAAAGGGGCGAGGGAGGCATCCGCGCCCTCTTCGCCACCCACTACCACGAGCTCACCGACCTCGCTTCCAGCCTGGAGCCGGTGGCCAACATGAACATCGCGGTCAAGGAATGGAACGGGGAGATCGTCTTCCTGCGCAAGCTCGTCCCGGGCCCGGCGGACAAGAGCTACGGCATCGAGGTAGCCCGGCTGGCCGGAGTGCCCCGCTCCGTCACCCAGCGGGCCAAGGAGATCCTGGGGCGCCTGGAGGCCGGAAGCGAGCACCTGCGCCCCGCCGCGAGCCGGCGGAGCAAGGCAAGCACACGGCTCTTGCCCGGGCTCGGGGACAAGAAGGCCCCAAGCGAAGGCTCCGGGGAAAGCCCCGAGCGGGAGCACCCCATGCTCGCCGAGCTACGGGAAATGGACCCCGAGGCCATGACCCCGCTGCAGGCCCTGCAGACCCTGGCCCGGTGGAAGGAGCGCTGGGATGGCCAGGGGTCGGAGGTCGGAGAACAGAGGACGGAGGACAGAGGACAGAGGACGGAGGGCGGACGATAGATGACGGCCCCATGAGGAACAAGTCAGCCTTACCTGTCCGCTGTTGCCTCACC
>CAYFSD010000209.1:0-4284 GCA_964345705.1 uncultured Desulfohalobiaceae bacterium | reverse complement strand
GCCAGGCGAGCAGGCCCGCGGAAAGAAGCAGTCCAATGGAGAGGCCCAGAAGGGGGTTTTGCTTTCCGCGCCGGGTGCGCGATGTATTCCGTTGCCTGTCGTCGGGAGTGCTCATACGAAGCGTGCCGGTGAATCAGTGAGTCAGTAAGTCAGTGCGTCAGTAAGTCAGTGCGTCGGTGAATCAGTGTGTCAGTGGGTCGGTGCGTCAGTTTGTCAGTGAGTCGGTGAGTCAGTGAGACGGTGAATCGATGAATCAGAGGGTCAGTGTATCAGTAAGTCAGTGAGTCAGTCCTTCACTGAGCTATCGACATACCGACATACCGACTAACTGACTCACCGACTAGCGGGAGATCACTCCTCGCTTCGGCTGTGCTTGGCCAGGACCAGGCTCCAGTACTTGGGCTCCTGGCGCTTCATTTCCTGCAGATCCGTGTACACCCGCTGCTCGGGGAAGCCGCAGCGCACCACGCCCACGCAGCGATTGAGGCCGTTCTCGGACAGGGCGTCCACGATGTCCTCCAGGTGCTTGTACGCCTTGAGAAAGACCACATTGTCCGACTCCTTGGCGATGCGGCGCAGGTTGTCCCCGCCCTTGACCCCGGAGAGGACGACCAGATTTTCCTCGCCCTCCACCAGCGGGGTGTTCACCGCCGCGGCCCCGGCCTGGTAGGAGGTGATCCCGGGCACGGTCTCGATCTTGGTCCAGGGCGCCTTCTGCTGGATGATCCGCAGCAGGTAGCCGTAGGTGGAATAGGTGAGCGGATCGCCCAGGGTGAGGAAGGCGGCGCTGCGCCCGGCCTCGAGCTCGGCCACGATGGTGTCCGCGTGCTCCTTCCAGGCCCGCTTGGCCACCTCCTGGTCCTGGCTCATGGGGAAGGGGAGCAGCTTGAGCGGCTTGTCCCGCGGCAGGTGCTGCCAGGCGATGCGCACGGCCATGCTGTAGTCGTTCTTGCTGGAGGAGGCGGAGAAGATGCAGTCCACCTCCTGCAGGACGCGGATCGCCTTGAGCGGGATGAGCTCGGGATCGCCCGGCCCCACCCCGATCCCGTACAGGGTGCCTGTATCCTGTTTGCTTTGCTGGGTTTTCGTCATACGTCGCGTCACTCCTGATAGAGTCCGTGAACGGCCCGGCGGACCTCTTTGCCCGTCTTGGGGGTGAAGAGACGGGGATAGAGGATCCGGCCGATGCGGTACATGCCGAGCAGCAGTCTGGGCCCGGGTCGGGACACGATGCGCTCGTCCACGATGTGGATCTCGCCCCGCCGAACGGCCCGGATCAGGGAGAAGCCCGGCTCGTTCTCGATCATTTCCCTGGTGGGCTGGTTCATGGGCCCCTTCTGGGCCAGGTAGACCTCGATCTCCTCTCCTCGGGCCAGGATGCGTTCCTTGCCGTAGGCCGCGATGTTCGAGCCCCGCACCGGGCGGGCTCCCTTCGCCGCGTTGATCCCTCCGGCGGTGCGCAGGACGTGCATGGCGATGGACTGGGGGGCAAAGGTCTTCATCTCGCTGTGGATGGCCTCGAAGTACACGGTTTTCTTCCTTTCCGCCCGCCGGGCCAGGCCGGCCAGCTTGTCCCGCTTGTCCCGGAAGATGCGGATCATCTCCTCGGCCCGCTCCTGCCTGCCGGTGAGCACCCCGAGGATGCGCCAGTATTCGGTCATTTCCCCCGGCTTGCGCGGCTGCAGGGAGATTACGGCGATGCCCGCGTCCCGCAGCCTGGAGACAAGGCGTCCGTAGCCCCGCTCGATCATGGGGCGGATGAGGATCAGGTCCGGGTCCGCGGCCAGGAACCGCTCCACCCCGTCGTGGTAGGAGAAGGCTGGCTTCTCCCCCGCGCGCGGGGGATAGGGGTTCTCCCCGGAGACCCCGGTCACGCGCGACCCGGCCCCCAGGGCGTAGAGCACCTCGGTGTGGGCCCCGTACAGGGAGATGATCCGGGAATAGGGTTTGTCCACCTCGAGGCGCCGCCCGGCCTGGTCCCGCACGCAGGTGGCGTTGATCCGGGCGAAGCCCTCCGCCTGCGCCGCGGAGAGTCCCGTAGGAGCCAGAAGGAGCAGGATCAGAGAGAGCAGCGTCAGCCGTCTCATGCGTCCATCCCCGCGGTTCCCGCTTCTTCGGTCCAAAAGATCGCCTGGGGGCATCCCAGGCGGGGCTCGAAATAGGGGCTGGCCCGGACCTCGAAGACGCGCTCCAGGGTCTCTTCCGTGGCCACCTCCGCTGCCGGGCCGCAGCGCATCAGCCGTCCCTGCTTGAGGAAGATCAGCTCGTCGCAGAAGCGCAGGGCCTGGTTCAGGTCGTGGAACACGGCGACCACGGTGGCCCCGTGGCGGTCCTGGCGCTCGCGGACCAGGTGCAAAAGCTGCAGGCCGTGCTTGACGTCCAGGTTGGAGGTGGCCTCGTCCAGCAAAAGCACCTTGGCTTCCTGGGCCAGGGCCCGAGCGATGACCGCCCGCTGCTTTTCCCCGCCGCTCAGCTCGGTGATGGAGCGGTCGCCGTAGGGCAGGATGCCGGTGCGCTCCATGGTGCGCCGCACCACCTCCCGATCGTGCGGACCGGGGGCCCCGAAGCGGGAAATGTGCGGATAGCGGCCCATGAGCACGATCTCCTCTACGCTGAAGGGGAAGGTGATGCCGAATTCCTGGGGCACCAGGGCGATCTCCCGGGCCAGGTCCCTGCGTCTCCAGGCGGAGATCGGGGTGTCGCGGTAGAGGACCTGTCCCGAGGCCGGCTCCCTGTATCCCAGCAGCAGGTCCAGCAGGGTGGACTTGCCGCTGCCGTTGGGCCCCACGATGCCGTAGAAGCGGCCGGGCTCCACCGCCAGATCCATGGCTTGCACGGCCCGGGTGCCGTCGGGGTAGCGGTATTCCGCCTTGTCCAGCCGGAAGATGCTCATAGGGCCATCTGCCTCTTGCGGAAGATGTAGCAGAAAAAGGGGCCGCCGAGGAGAGAGGTGAGCACACCGATGGGCACCTCCTCCGGCAATACCGCCCGGGTCAGGGTGTCCGCGCCCAGAAGGAGCAGCCCCCCGCAGAGCAGGCTCACGGGCAGGAGCCTCATGTGGTCCGGACCGGTGATGCCCCGCATCATGTGGGGTACCAGCAGCCCCACGAAGCCGATGATCCCGGAGACGGCCACGCACACCGCGGCCACCAGGGAGGCGGTGACCAGCAGGACGAGCCTGGTCCGCTGCGGGCTGATGCCCAGGGTGGAGGCGGTGCGCCCGCCCAGGCAGATGATGTTCAGGTCGCGGGCGAAGAAGAGGCACACCCCGAAGCCGAGGCCCACTACGGAGAGAAGCAGGCCCACCTCCAGCCAGGTGGAGGAGGCCAGGCTGCCCAGGAGCCAGAAAATGATCACCGAAACCTGCTCCTGGGCCAGGTACTTGCAGAAGCTGATCCCCGCGGAGAGGATCGCGGTCACGATGACCCCGGAGAGGATCAGATTGTTCGAGGACATGCCCCCCGCGGAGGAGGCGAGGGAGATGACCGCGAAGAGGGTAAGGACGGCGCCGGCGAAGGCGAAGACGAAGACCGTGTACGGGCCCAGGAGCGCGGGAAGGAAGAGCAGGGCGGTGGAGGCCCCGAAGGCGGCGCCCGCGGAGACCCCAAGGGTGTAGGGGTCGGCCAGGGGGTTGAGCAGGATGCCCTGGAAGACCGCGCCGGCCAGGCCCAGCCCCGCTCCCACGGCCGCGGCTGCGAGAATGCGGGGAAGCCGGACCTCGAAGATTGTCACCAGGTGCGTTTCCTGCATCCCGGCCAGCATCTCCTGCATCCCGAAGATCTTGCCCCAGAGCGCTTGCAGCACGGTGGAGACGGGAATATCGATGTATCCCATCCCCGTGGAGACGGCGATCAGACAAAGCAGGGCCAAGGTGAGGGCCATTTGCTGCAGGGCCGCTTTGCCCGAAAGGGAGTGCATGGTGGAAATCGCCGTTCTCGCTGTCTCGTGTCTCGGTCATAAAAAAATCCCCGGATCGCTTGCGGTCTCGATCCGGGGATGTCCCATTTTCATCCTCGATCGGGTCCGGAATGCCTCGTTCCGGATCCGTTCTCCTCCCGGCAGGTCTTCTGACTCGCGGATCGTCCTACTTGCCCTGTTGAATACAGCGAAGCTGTCCTGCCGTAGGCAGGATTCAACAGGGCTTGCCCCCTCACTCACTTGATCCTGATCGATTGTCTGAATCATTCGGGTCTTTTTTGAACCGGCTGTTCACACGAACAGGCTGCGGCTCAGGATCAAGTGAGTGAGGGGCTGACCGCGCCTTCTCCGGCACTCACCCCAAGT
>CAYFSD010000208.1:0-4287 GCA_964345705.1 uncultured Desulfohalobiaceae bacterium | reverse complement strand
CCTGCCCTTGCGCACGGTCCTTGTGGAAATGATGATCGCCCTGGGACCGAGCTCTTCCTTCACTTGTCGCAGTGCGGACTGCATGTTCTCCGCTTCGAAAACCCTAACTCGCATCGATCTGCACCGTTCCTATGGATTGAATTTGCAGCTGCGCTGTTATCTCGTTGTAGGAAAGCACCGGAAGTTGCGGGATATATTGTTCAGTCAATCTTTTTACATGCGGTCGGATATTTGGCGCACAAAGAAGAACGGGATGCGTTTCCGATGAAGCCTGCTTGATCTGCTCGGAGAGGCTGTTCAGAAGCCGTTCCGCGGTGCGGGGATCAAGGGCCAGATAACTCCCCTGACCGGAATACTGCACGGACTTTTGGATGGTCTCCTCCAGCTCCGTGTCCAGGGTGACGACAGGGAGCACGTTGTTTTCCTCGGCCACCTTGTTGCTGATCTGCCGGGCCAGAGACTGCCGCACATATTCCGTGAGCAGATCCTCGTCCTGGGTCCTGGGCGCGTGATCCGCCAGGGTCTCCAGGATGGTGCGCATATCCCGGATGGACACATCCTCGCGCACCAGATTCTGCAGCACTCGCATAACGCCTCCCAGGCTCATCAGATTGGGGACGAGCTCATCGACCAGTTTGGGATAGCTCCTTGCCGTCGTATCAAGCAAATTCTGTACCTCTTGCCGGCCAAGGAGCTCGTGGGCGTGGCGTTTGATCAGCTCGCTGAGATGGGTGGCCATGACGGTGGTGCAGTCCACGACCGTGTATCCGGCGATCTGGGCCCTTTCCTTCTTGTCCTCGGCAATCCAGAGGGCGGGCAGGCCGAATGCCGGTTCCGTGGTTTCCGTGCCCTCGATTTTTTCGCTCGCGGTTCCCGGATCCATGGCCAGGTAGTGGTTGGGCTTGGCCTCTGCCGAGGCGATCCGCACTCCCTTGAGATACACGGCGTACTGGTTGGGATTGAGCTGAAGATTGTCCTTGATGTGCACAGGCGGAATGACCAGGCCGTGGGACTGCACGAACTGCCTGCGGATGGAGCGGATGCGATCCAGGAGCTCTCCGTTCTGCGAGGCGTCCACCATGGGAACGAGGCCGTATCCCACCTCCAGCTCCAGCAGATCCACCATGAGCATATCCTCGTAGTTCTCCTCCTGCTGCTGTGTCTGCTGCTGGGCTTCTTCCGCCTCCGACGTCTCCTTGACACGCCTTTGGTTGCGCTCGAGATAGAATCCGAGAGTGCCCAGGAGCAGGGCGAGCAGGAGGAAGGGCACGAGGGGAAGTCCCGGAATGAGGGCGAAAAGCAGCAGGATGCCGGCCACCACCCAGATGGCCCTGGGCTTGAATGTCAATTGCTTGGTCAGCTCGGAGCCCAGGTCCGAAGTCCCTCCGGTGCGGGAAACCAGGATTCCCGCCGAGGTGGAGATGATCAGGGCCGGTATCTGGCTGACCAGCCCGTCGCCGATGGTCAGGATGGTGTAGTTCTGCGCGGCCTCCAGCAGGGACATGTTCTGCTGCATCACGCCGATGACGAAGCCGGCGCAGATATTGACGAAGGTGATGACGATGCCGGCAATGGCGTCCCCGCGCACGAATTTGCTCGCGCCGTCCATGGCCCCGAAGAAGTCGGACTCCTGGGAGATCTCCTCTCTGCGTCTGCGGGCTTCCTCTTCGCTGATGGATCCGGCGTTGAGATCCGCGTCGATGGCCATCTGCTTTCCGGGCATGGCGTCCAGGGTAAACCGGGCCGAGACCTCGGCCACCCTGCTGGCGCCCTTGGTGATGACGATAAAGTTGATGGCCACCAGGATGATGAAGATAACGATCCCCACCACATAATCGCCGCCGACCACGAACTGCCCGAAGGAGTAGATCACCTTCCCCGCGGCCATGGGGCCGGTGTCCCCGTGCAGGAGAATCAGCCGGGTGGAGGCCACGTTCAGCGAGAGGCGGAACAGGGTCGTGGCCAGCAGCACCGTGGGGAAGATGGCGAACTCCAGGGAATGCGTGGTGTAGAGGCTGATGATCAGGATGAGCAGAGCCGTGGTGATGTTCAGAGACAGGAACATGTCCAGCAGGAAGGGAGGCAGGGGAATGATCATCAACAACAGGATGATGACCATTCCCAGCGAGGCGGCCACGTCCCCGCGCAGCAGTATGTTCATCCAGTTCTTGCCTGCCAGGGCGAAATTCATAAACGCTGTCCCTTGAGGTTGTAGACGTAGGCCAGGATCTCCGCCACTGCTTTGTACATATCCTGGGGAATGGCATCCCCGACCTCGACCTTATTCAAAGCCCGTGCCACAGGTGGGTTCTCCAGGACGGGGACCTCGTTCTCCCGGGCCAGGGAACGAATGCGGTGCGCCAACTGATCCTCGCCCTTGGCCACGACCTGCGGCGCGTCCATTTCGTCGCGGCGATAGGCCAATGCCACGGCGATGTGGGTGGGGTTGGTGATCACCACGTCCGACTGCGGGACTTCCTGCATCATCCGCTTGTTGGCCATCTCCTTCTGCACGGACTTCATTTTCTGCTTGAGCTGGGGATCGCCCTCGGTCTCCTTGTGCTCGTCCTTGAGCTCCTTCTTGGTCATCTTCATCTGCTCTTCCATTTCGTAGCGCTGATAGAGGTAATCGAGCACCGCGACAATGATCAGCAGCAAGCTGCACTTGAGCATGACCATGCCCGCGAGGTAGATATACAGCTCCAGCGTGCTCTCCAGGCTGGATTGAGGCAGAAGGAGGAGGCTCTCCAGATTGTTCCTGACGGTGGTGGCCACGATGAGCACCACAACGGCGAGCTTGGCCACGGATTTGGCCACCTCCACAAGGGCCTTCTTGGAGACCATTTTCCCCGCGCCCTTGATGGGGTTCATCTTGGATATCTTGGGCTGCAGGGGCTTGAGGGTGAAGAGCCAGCCTACCTGCAGGGCGGTGGCCGCGATCCCCACAAGGAAGGCCAAAAGCATGAACGGCCAGAGCAGCACGGCGAAGCGCATGAGACTGGTGAGCAGAAGATGGACCACGGACTCCGGGGTAACCGCGAATGTCCCCGCCTCGCGCCAGAAATAGGCCAAAAAGGACTGCAGGCGCTCCCAGAAATCGGGCATGTAGAAGTACCAGAGCAGAAGGAGGGACAGAAACAAAAGGGCCGAATTGATCTCCTGACTCTGGGCCACCTGCCCTTCTTCCCGGAATTCCCGCCGCCTTTTTTCGGTGGGTTCCTCGGTGCGTTCCTCTTGTTGCTCGTCGCCCGCCATATCGCGCTCACAGTGTCTGGAAGAATTGGAGGAAACGCTGCGTCAAGGAATTGAACTCGTCCCCGAGGATCGCGACGATGAGGTTCATCCCGATACCGATGAGAAAAAGCCCAATCGCGATCTTGACCGGAAAGGAGAGGATGAGCACGTTGAGCTGGGGCATGAGCCGGGACATGATCCCCAGCGCGAACATGGACAGGACCAGAACGACCATAACCGGCGCGACAATGGACAGTCCCAGGACGAACATGTCCCCTGTCAACTCCATGACATAGGGCATCGTCCCTCCGGAAAAATCCAGCTGTCCCGGAGGAATGACCTCGTAGGACCGAACCAGCGCCTTCAGAAAGATGTGGTGCCCGTCGATGGCCAGGAAGACCAGTATCCCCACCACGTTGAGGAACTGACCCATGAGGGGAACCTGTTGGTGGCTCTGCGGATCCAGGATGTTCGCCTGGGCGAAGCCCATCTGATAGCCGATCACCGTTCCGCCGAACTGGATGGCGGTAAGGATCAGCCTGGCAAGGAATCCCAGAATCACGCCGAAAAGCGTCTCCTTGCCGATCAGAACCATCAAGCCCAACGGCTCCAGGGAGACCCGAGGAAGATGCTCCCGGACAACCGGAAAAATGAGCAGGGTCAGCAAAAAGGACAGTCCAGCAACCATCTTCATGGGCGCCTGTCTGCCGCCCATGACCGGCATGCCGCCGACCACGGCCACGACGCGAATCAGACAGATCAGAAAGGTCTGCCAGGTTCCCAAGGGAATGAGTGGAAGCTCCACGGGTCATCTTCCCCGCTGTTTATCCATTTCCCGACTCGATATGGCTGTTATCCCCATCGGAACATCCTTTCGCACGGGATCGGCGCGGCAGCCCATGCAAAATGCGGGCCGAAAATGGCTTCAACCACATCTGCCGATTTTCAACTCAAGAGAATGCTTGAACCAGGGTAACTATTCACCACCTTGTCGAACCGTAAGCCGACACGGGGTATTTTGCCTCATGCATCTCCGACTCTGGATTTTCTAAC
>CAYFSD010000207.1:1971-4294 GCA_964345705.1 uncultured Desulfohalobiaceae bacterium | reverse complement strand
AAGGAGGCAAACAATGAGCACGCCCATTGTCATCGATCTGGGAGAGGTTCAGCTGCGCGGCGAGCTGTCGGACAACGAGGCGGGACGCCGGCTCGCGGAGAATCTGCCCTTCAGCGCGGACATGGGCCGCTGGGGGGAGGAGCTCTACGGCCCGGTGGAGCCCCAGGTGGGAGCCATCGGGGACGAGACCATGGAGGTCATGGACCGCGGCGATCTGGCCTACCACGACGATACGGGGTGGTTCTGCATCTTTTGGGGGCCCACGCCCTCCAGCCAGGGCAGCGAGATCCGAGCCGCCTTTCCGGTGCAGAAAGTCGGAACGGTGGATGGCGACTTCGACGCCGTGGCCGAGTTGAGCCCGCCGGTTTCGGTCACGGTCAGGGAAGTTGCCTAGCAGCCCTGGGACTGTTCCTTCTCCCGCTCTCCATCCCCGGAGCGGCGCTGGATGAACACCCGCAGCAAGGAAAGGGCCGCCGGGGTCATTCCCGGAATTCGGGAGGCCTGCCCCAGGGTGGCCGGCTCGTGCTGTTTCAGCTTCTGGCGGATCTCGTTGGACAGCCCCGGGAGATCGTCGTAGCCCAGATCCGGAGGCACGGCGATGTGCTCCAGCTCGCGGAACCTGTCCACCTCCGCCATCTGGCGGGCCAGATAGCCCTCGTACGTGACCTCGATCTCCACCTGCTCCGCCTCGCTCGGGGACAGCGCCTCCAGTGGGGGGAAGCTCTCCCGGATGAAGGCGTAGCCCAGCTCGGGCCGCTTGAGGAGCTTGGCCAGGGTCACCGGAGTATTCAGGGGGCTGGTGCCGATCTCCTCCAGGTGGCTGTTGATCTCCCGCCCAGGAGTGACCTGGGTCCCATGGAGCCGGTCCAGCTCGCCCCGGATGGCCCGGCGCCTGCGCTGAAGCTCCGCATACGTTTCCTCCCCGTGCAGGCCGAGCTCGTATCCCTTCTCCACAAGCCGCAGATCCGCGTTGTCCTCCCGGAGCAGGAGGCGGTACTCCGCCCGGGAGGTGAACATGCGGTAGGGCTCGTTCACTCCCTTGAGCACCAGATCGTCGATCATGACCCCCATGTAGGCCTGGGAGCGGTCCAGGACGAAGGGGGGCTCCCCGCGCACGCGCAGGGCCGCGTTGATCCCCGCCCAGAGCCCCTGGGCCGCGGCCTCCTCGTACCCCGAGGTCCCGTTGATCTGGCCGGCCAGATAGAGGCCGGGGGCCCTTCTGGTCTCCAGGGTGTGCCGTAGCTGCTGGGGCTGGATATAGTCGTATTCAATGGCGTACGCGGGCCGCATGATCTCCGCCTCCTCCAGGCCCTCAATGGCATGGACGAAGCGGTGCTGGATCTCCGGGGGCAGGGAGTTGCCCGTGCCGCTGACGTAGAGCTCCTCTGTCTCCAGGCCTTCGGGCTCCAGGATGATGTTGTGGAATTCCCGGTCCGGGAACTTGACGATCTTGTCCTCGATGGAGGGGCAGTATCTGGCGGACACGCCCCGGATGGTGCCGTCGTACAGGGGCGAGAGGTGCAGATTGTCCCGGATGATCCGATGGGCCCGCTCGCCGGTCCTGCCGAAGTAGCAGGAGATTTGCGCTTGCGGGGGCGTGTCCGTGAACAGGGAGAAGGGGCGCGGGGCCTCGTCCCCGGTCTGCTCCGTCAGGCGGGAGAAGTCCACGCTTCGCCGGTTCAGCCTGGCGGGGGTGCCGGTCTTCATTCGGCCTGTGGCCAGACCGAGCTCGCGCAGCTGGTCCGGGAGGGCGTTGGAGGGGAATTCCCCGGCCCGCCCGGATTCGATCCGCGCGGTGCCCAGATGGACCACGCCGCGGAAGAAGGTCCCCCCGGCCAGGACCACGGTGTCCGCGGCGTACTCCGTGCCGGTCTCGTCGGCCACGCCCTGGACGCGGCCGTCCCGCACCAGGAGGGCGGTGATCAGGGCCTGCCTGAGCTCGAGCCCCTCCTGCAGCTCCAGGGTGTGCTTCATCTTGGCCCGGTAGGCCGCTTTGTCGTTCTGGGTGCGGGTGCCCCGGACCGCCGGGCCCTTGCGCGTGTTGAGCCTGCGGAAGTGCAGGGCGGTCCGGTCCGTGATCCGGCCCATCTCCCCGCCAAGGGCGTCGATCTCCTTGACCAGATGCCCCTTGCCGATCCCGCCGATGGAGGGAGAGCAGGGCATGTGGCCCGCGGTGTCGAGATTGATGCCAAAGAGGGCGGTGCGGCAGCCCATGCGCGCCGCGGCGAGCGCGGCCTCGCAGCCTGCGTGTCCGGCGCCGACGACAATGACCTGGTAGGAGAATGCCATCTTCACAGACCGTTGGATTTCGCCTAGGATGTTG
>CAYFSD010000207.1:0-1871 GCA_964345705.1 uncultured Desulfohalobiaceae bacterium | reverse complement strand
GAAAATGGAGCAAAAGCCCTACTACGACCTGAATACCTTCCTGCGCCGGCGCTTCGGCTGCAGGGTGCAGAAGGTCAGCCTGGACGCCGGCCTGGGCTGTCCCAACCGGGACGGAACGAAGGGCCTGGGGGGCTGCATCTACTGCAACGAGCGCGGCTCGGGCACCGGCAGGGCCGCGTCACAGAGTCTACCCCAACAGCTGGCCTCCGCCAAGTCCTTTTTGGCCAGGCGCTATAAGGCGCACAAGTTCCTGGGCTATTTCCAGTCCTTCAGCAATACCTATGCCCCCCTGCCCGTGCTGCGGGAGCTTTATGCCCAGGTCCTGGCCGATCCGGACGTGGTGGGGCTGTGCATCGGAACCCGTCCGGACTGTGTGGAGGAGAAGATCCTTGATCATATGGCCGGATTGGCCCGGGAGCATCTGATCTGGCTGGAGTACGGGCTGCAGTCCGCCAAGGAGGCCACTTTGGCTGCGATCAACCGGGGCCACGGGGTGGAGGCCTTCCGGGAAGCCGTGCGTTTGTCCCGGGCCAGGGGGCTCTTGACCTGCGCCCATGTGGTCCTGGGCCTGCCCGGGGAAACGCGCGAGGACATGCTGCGAACCGCGTCCTTTCTGGCGGAGCAGGGGGTGGACGCGGTCAAGATCCACGGCCTGTACGTGGTGCGGGACACCCGTCTGCACCAGCTCTACGCGGAGGGGCGCTATCGTCCCCTGCGGCGGGAGGAGTACGTTCCCCTGGTCGCGGAATTCATTTCCCGGCTCCCGGAGGGGATGGTGGTGCAGCGGATCACCGGGGATCCCCACCCGGAGGAGCTGGTGGCTCCGGAATGGATGCTGGAGAAGGGGCGCAACCTGCGGGAGATCCAGCGGTATATGCTGGACAGGGGCCTGGTGCAGGGGGCGCTTTCGGGTGAGTGAAGGATTTCCGAGTATGGAACCGAATTCGGGAGGCTGTATGTTGCGCTGCGGATCGCTTGTTTTTCGGGTGGCCGTTTTTTGCCTGGTGATGGTTCTTGTCGGGGCGAGCCAGGCCGGGGCGGAGGATCCGCTGCGGGTCGCGGTGAGCATCCCGCCCCAGAAGCATTTTTTGAATCGGATCGGCGGCGACCTCGTCGAGGTGGAGGTTCTCCTTCCTCCAGGGGCCAATCCCGCCACGTACGAGCCCAAGCCCTCCCAGCTGGTCTCCATCAGCAAGGCGCGGGCCTATTTCCCCATAGGGATCCCGGTGGAATCCGCCTGGCTGGAGCGCTTGCAAAGCGTGAACCCGGAAATGCGGATCGCGCCCATGTACCGGGGGATCGAGCGCCGTTCCGTGCCCAGTACCTACGAAGAGGCCCTGAAGCCGGCAATGGCAAAGGCGGAATCCGATCAGGGCCATCCCGATCCCCACGTCTGGCTCGCTCCGCCCCTGGCCCGGATCATGGCCCAGAACGCACGGGACGAGCTGATCCGTCTGGACCCGGAGCACGCTGCCCGGTATCGGGCCAACTTCATCGAGCTCGCGGCGAAAATCGACGAGCTGGACCGGGAGCTCCTGGATCTCTTCTCCGGGGCGGAGAGCCGCTCCTTTCTGGCCTACCATCCCGCCTGGGCCTATTTCGCCCGGGCCTACGGGCTGCAGCAGATCCCGATCCTTCTGGGAGCGAATAAGCTCACGGCCAAGGGGATCGATCGCCTGATCGGCATCGCTGAGGAAAGGGGATTGCGGACCGTGTTCTATCAGCCGCAGTTCTCCAGCCGTCCCGCGGAGGAGATCGCCCGGAATCTGGACGGGGAGGCCCGGGAGCTGGATCCCCTGGCACAGGACTGGGAAGCCAATCTGCGGGAGAGCGCCCGCGAGATCCGCAAGGCGCTGGATCGGCAGTGATGG
>CAYFSD010000206.1:1572-4307 GCA_964345705.1 uncultured Desulfohalobiaceae bacterium | reverse complement strand
ACAAGCGGTTTGCTGCTTCCACTGAGCCAGTGATTGACAGGAGAGGTGTTTCGAAGTACATTTTTCACAAATGAATAACGCTGTTATTGCTCAGCTTGGCAGAGAGCAGGGCTTTTCCACCTATCAGCCTCATTACTCCCGGGTGAGGCCCAGTCATTCCAATCGGGCAAGTGCGTCCAAGCCAAGCGCAGAGAAAAGCGCCCCTCCCGGAGCTCCTCCATCAGTTTTCCCTCAATCCTGTCCTGTTTCGCGGTCTGACTCCGATCCGGGGCCTTCAAGCCGGAGGTCTTCTTCCTCGCCCCTGCGGGATGACTCCGCATTAGGGCCGAGGACGGCTCCCTCGGGGCCGCCCGCCACACGGGACGAGGGTGGAATGTCCCGCGCCGAGCTGGAGTTGATCCAGGAGCTGCGGACACGGGAACGGGAGGTTCGGGCCCACGAGCAGGCCCATATCGCCGCCGGGGGCCGCTTTGTCCAGGGCGGGGCCTCCTTCACCTACCGCATGGGCCCGGACGGCCGGATGTATGCAGTGGGCGGGGAGGTGTCCATCGATACCAGCCCGGTCCCCGGAGACCCTCAAGCCACTCTGGAAAAGTCCCGGCAGATCCGGCGCGCGGCCCTTGCCCCCAGCGAACCCTCGGCTCAGGACTTGCGCGCCGCGGCCAAGGCCGCTCAAATGGCTGCCGAGGCCAGGGCAGAGATGCGACAGGACGTCAGCTCGGGAACCGAGGCTCCCGGAACGGCGCAAGCGGAACAGAGGGGCTTCGGGCTTCGCTCCTGGCGGGAGGGTGCCGGCTCCCGTGAGCGTCCCTGGATAAGCCCACTGCAATCGCCCCCGCCGCGGGTGGCGCAGCAAGCCTATCTTCGGCAGAGCGACGGGCACGGATTCGAGGAGCAAGCAGCGGGGCAGAGGCTGCAGCGCAGGGCTTAGCAGGCCGCCCCCAATCTTTCAGTCGATGCGTTGCTTCAAAAAGACTCCGAGCCCACGGAGGAATGCATAATGTGGTGAATCGTTGCGTCCTTCGCAGCTCGAGCTTCTAACCTACAAATCTTTCCTTGCCTCTTCCGCGCCCTTCCTCAGATTGTTCATCTCTTCCCGCTGCTTGGCGTAGCAGAGATCCACGATGGCGTCCTCCTGCCCTTGGGACAGATCCTCCCAGGCGAGCGCGGTCATCCCGTAGGTCGCGTCCTTTTCCGAGCGCAGCACCCGAGCCGTGCAGCGCAGCGGGGACAATCCGTGGCCCGGATCGAGCTCGAGCCGGAGTAGCCGGCCCACCTCCCAGGTGTCCCTGCTCCAGACCAGGAGGCCCCCTTCGCTGAGATTGATGGATCGGGCCACCGTTTTCGGGGGCAGGGCCTGTCCGTTCTCGCCCAGTAGCCAGCACAGCACGGGGGTCTGGATGGGGGCGCGGAAGGAGCGCCGTTTCTGGTCCAGAAAGACGTAGTTCCGGATCTTCAGGAGCAGAAGCGGCTTCTGCCTTCGGATGATGTTCACGATTCCACCGGTTACTTGCAGCGGCGTGCCGCACAGCTCCAGCTTGAGCTGGCAGTCCCTGGATCCGAGCACGATCTGGGCCGGGGAAAGCCGCTGCTCCGGCCAACAGAGGAGCCTCAGGCTCTTTCCGGCATAGGAGGTCTGGGCCTGGCCACGGCAGGACAGATTCCCCTTGCCCCGCAGGGGGATCCGCATGTACACAGGCCTGACGCGGCCCACGACATAAAGATCCTCGCTCGGCGGTGTCCCGTTTTCCATACTCCTTCCCGCGGCTCTTTCGGAAAACACATTCTGTATTGAAATGTAGCAGATATCGGTGAAGGATACAACGACGGCGAGCGCGCAAAACCGGAGGTCCGCCCATGTTCCTCTTCAAGAAGCTCTTTTCCCGGCTGTTCTTTCCCGTTCCCCTCTGTCTGGAGATCCTGCTGTTGGGGCTGATCCTTCTCTGTTTTACCAGGCTGCAGAAAACGGGCCGGGCGGTGGTCTTTTTCGGGGTGCTCCTGCTGGCCGCGGTGAGCACGGACTGGATTCCGGACAGCGCCCTGCTGCCTCTGGAGAACCGCTATCCCCCCCTGGAGCTGAAAGCGGACGCGGGCGTGGATTGGGTCGTGGTCCTGAGCGGAGGCTTCAAGACCGATCCGGAGCTTCCCCCGCGCCTTCGCAGCGAGGACTCCACCCTGGCGCGGCTCGTGGAAGGGATTGTCCAGTACAGACGCCAGCCCTCGAGCAAGCTCCTGCTGAGCGGCGGGGGAGAGCACGGGGACTCCGCCGCCGGGGTGATGGCCGAGACAGCCCGGGCCCTGGGCGTGCCCAAGGAGGATATCGTGGTGGAGACCCGGTCCAGGGATACCAGGGACCAGGCGGAGCTTGTGGGCGATCGTGTGGGCGCGGAGCCCTTCGTCCTGGTCACCTCCGCCTCGCACCTGCCCAGGGCCGTGCGCCTCTTCCACAACCAGGGCCTGGAGCCCGTTCCGGCCCCGGCGCACTTCATGAACGAGGCCAGGGAGACAAGAGTGGCCTGGGACTATTTTCCCTCCCACGAGGACATCGGCAAGAGCCAGAGGGCGGTGTATGCCTACATGGGGCTGGCCTGGACCTGGTTGACGGAGTGAGGGGGCGGAGAGGCCGGATGTCGGAGGACGGAGATCGGAGATCGGAAGACGGAAGACGGAGGACGGAAGACGGAAGACAGAGGACAGAAGACAGTAGACGGACCCATGAGGAAGAGGCACCCGAA
>CAYFSD010000206.1:0-1472 GCA_964345705.1 uncultured Desulfohalobiaceae bacterium | reverse complement strand
CGGAAGACAGAGGACAGAAGACAGTAGACGGACCCATGAGGAAGAGGCACCCGAACGGGTCCGATGTTGCATTACCCATTCCGAGGTCCCCAACGGTGAACGGGGAACGGTGAACGGGGAACGCGGATTCGGAGGACGGAAGGCGTTTCGCCGAAATGCTGATGCACGCACCGCACCTCACTCCTGACGAAGCACAAAGATCCGTCCCGGCAATTGAAAGATTGAGGGCGCCCTGTCAGAGGAAGAAGTAGATTTCGCGGAACAAGCTAACCAGGATGATCACGGCCCCCTCCCAGCGGCTCAGCCGCCAGCCGGTGCGCATGAACACGAGCAGCAGGCAGTAGGAGAGGGTGAGCATGACCAGCCCCAGCAGGGCGTCCTGGGTGACGCTCACGGGGTGGGAGAGGCAGGCCAGGCCCAGCACGCCGGCGAAGTTGAACACGTCGCTGCCCAGGAGATTGCCGAAAAGGATGCCCTGTTTCCGTTTCAGAACGGAGCTCAGGCAGACCACCAGCTCGGGCAGCGAGGTCCCGAAGGCGGTCACGGACAGCCCCAGGGCCCACTCTCCCACACCAAGAGTCGAGCCGATGCCCAGTGCCCCCTCCACGATGAGGTGCCCCCCTGCGACGACCATGCCCAGCCCCAGCCCGAGCTTGATCCCGTCCACAGTGGTGAAGGAGGCCTTCCGGGAGCGGGGGGTGAAGCGGCGCTGCCTGCCGTACTTGCGGAGCAGGGTGATGATGTATCCCCCCAGCAAAAGCAGCAGGGTCAGCCCCACCAGGCGACCCAGGAGCAGATCCAGGGCGGCGAGGAGGAGCAGGAGGCTGACTCCCGTAAGGAAGAGCCCGTCCCGGACCAGGGATTCCCTGCGCACGGCCAGGGGGGAGGCGAGGGCGGCCAGTCCCAGGATGAACCCCAGATTGAAGATGTTGGACCCCACCACGTTGGACAGGGCGAGATCGCCGTGCTGCTTGACCGCGGAGGTGATGCTCGCGGCCAGCTCGGGCAGGGAGGTGCCGAAGGCGACGATGGTGATCCCGATGACCACCTCGGAGATATTGTACCGGGCCGCCAGGGCGGAGGCCTTGTCCACGGTCCACTCCGATCCCTTCCAAAGAAGAATGATGCTTGCCAGAAGGGCAACAATGTACAGCGCGATGGATTCCATGGCCTCATCCGTTCTTCGTCGTGTGTCCTCGGAGTCAGGATAGGGGGTCCGCCTCGGATGTCCCGGTTGCGCCGAGCATCATGTCACCTTGGGAATCAGGCGGTGTTTGCTTCCTGCATCAGCCGCGCGGCATTGGCCCACTGGATGCGCTCCAGGTCCTCGGGGGGAAGCTCCAGATCCCGCAGGGCCTGCAGACCGGCCAGGGGAGAGCGCTCGATCAGGGGAAAATCGCTTCCGTAGAGGATCCGATCCGGATGGGCCTGAAAGATCTTCCGCAGCCGCTGCGGGTCCAGGGCCAGATCGG
>CAYFSD010000205.1:0-4320 GCA_964345705.1 uncultured Desulfohalobiaceae bacterium | reverse complement strand
GGTCCCTGGAGGAGCTGCTGGCCCAGCTGGCGCCCCTGGTCCTCGGAGATGGCCCGGCGGGCCGGTGAGCCGGATTACGGCACCTCGGCCTCCCGCCAGGAAAACTCGAAGATGGATTGGATCTGCCGGAGGGAGTCCAGGAGCTCGTTCCAGGCCAGATCGTCCTTGCTCACCAGCCGGAAGGTGTAGGTCACGTCCTGGCTCTCCAGATTTTCCTTGTAATTCACGAACTCGATGGTGAGGCCTCCGAAGGAGTCCAGCACCTGGCGAATCTCCTTGATGGGCCGTTCCTGGCAGCAGCAGCGCACGGTGAGCAGAGTGTGCTGGTCCCTGGCGATGCTCGGCTTGTACACCCGCAGGCCGAAGAGGACCAGAAAGGCGATGATGCTGGTGACCAGGGCCGGCAGAAATAGACCCGCCCCCAGGGCCAGCCCCAGGGCGGTGACCAGCCACAGCCCGGCGGCCGTGGTCAGGCCGCGGATGCTGCCCCGCCCCTTGATGATGGTTCCCGCCCCGAGAAAGCCCATCCCGGCCACAGTGTAGGAGGCGATGCGTCCGGGGTCGGCGCGGATGATGCTTTCCTCCCCCAGCCCCAGGTGCATTCGGGGGATATACAGGGAAAGCTGCATGAGCAGGCAGGCGGCGATGGCCAGCAGGATGTTGGTTCGCAGGCCCGCGGCCTGCCCGTGGGCCTCGCGCTCCAGACCGATGACCGCTCCCACGAGGGCGGCCAGCAGGAGCTTGACCAGCTCCGTCCATTCCTGGCTGGTGAAGAATTCCACCACGATCTCCGGCAAAGAAGCCCTCCTCTGGCGGCGTTTTATTCCTTTCCCGCGGTGTCCCGCCTCTTTGCCCCGGGCCTGATGAGCAGCACCGGAACCGAGGAGCCGTTGATCAGCTCCTTGAGGGGCTCGTCCCGGAAGCTCGGGGCCTCGCAGGGCAGGATGACGGTTTCGGGCGCGTCCTCCCCGGTGAGCTCGCGGAGGAGACCGGCGCAGTGGGGTCGACCGAGCGGCCGGAAGTCCGCCCGGGTCTCCGGCGGGAGCAGGGCGGCCGCCTCGCGGCGCAGGACGGGAAATCCCCTTTCCGTGTCCTCGGGAATATAGACGATGATCCGAAATCCTTCAAGCCGCAACAGATCCGGGATCGCGGTCAGCGTTCTTTTCGAGAGGTCACTGCCGGTGTAGACCGTGCCCAGGGTGGGGCGGATCCGACCGCCCTGCTGCAGGATCAGGGTCGAGCCCCCGGGGCCGGAGATCAGGGCGTGCACCGTGGAGCCGGCCTGGCCGGAGAGGCGCTGGGACCAGCCCGCCTTGCCCAGGACGGTGAGATCCGCCTTTGAGGCGGCCTCCCGGATCTCGGCGTGAACCGTTCCCCGGAAGACGCGGAAACGCCAGGAAATTCCCCATCTGTCCGCGGCCCGGGCCAGCTCCCGTCGGATCCGTTCCGCCCTGGCCCGGAGCTGCAGCTCCAGATCGCGCCGCCGCATGGGACGCAGGCTGCAGGTGCACAGGGAGACCTCGCTGGCGAAGCCGTGTTCCGTCAGGCGGAAAAGGTCGCGGTCCTCCACGAAGAGGCACTCGAGCTCCGCCTGCTGGGCCGCGGCCATCTCCGCGGCCGACTCCAGGGCGGCCAGGCTGTTCGGCGAGGCGTCCACAGGGACGAGAATCCGTCGCAGGCCCGTCATTTCTCTAGCCCTTTTCCCCTGTTTCTTGGGACTGTCCGGATCCCGCGGCGAAGTTTCTCTTCTGCTCCGCCAAGTCCACGAGCTGTTTCTGAACCATTCCGTTGACCGTCTCAGGGGGAAAGATGTTGTTCTCATCCGGCTCCCCCGCGGGCAGGCCGGTGAGGAGCTCCAGCCCCTGATCCACGGTGCGGATGGGATAGATGTGGAAGCTCCCCTGCTCGGCGGCTCGGACCACATCCTGTCGGAGCATGAGGTGGTCCACGTTGGCCTCGGGGATGATCACTCCCTGGTTTCCAGTGAGCCCGGCCTGCTGGCAGACGTCGAAGAAGCCCTCAATCTTCTCGTTCACCCCTCCAATGGCCTGGATCTCCCCGTGCTGGTTCACGGAGCCGGTCACCGCCAGGGACTGCCTGGCGGGAACCCTGGAGATGGCGGAGAGAAGGGCGAAGAGCTCGGCGGAGGAGGCGCTGTCTCCCTCGATCCCGCTGTAGGACTGCTCGAAGACCAGGCTGGCGGAGAGGGACAGGGGCTTGTCCAGGGTGTAGCGGGCACCCAAAAAGCCGGAGAGGATGAGCACCCCCTTGGTGTGGATGGGGCCGCTCAGCTCCACCTCGCGCTCGATGTTGACCACCTCGCCCCCGCCGATGCGGATCCTCGCGGTGATGCGATTGGGGCGGCCGAAGGGGAAGTCCCCCAGCGTGAGCACGGACAGGCCGTTGACCTGGCCCGTTTTCTCCCCGCGGGTATCGATGAGCAGGGTGCCCCGGCGGATGGCCTCCTGGATCTTCTCCCGCACCCGGTCCGAGCGGTAGATCCGCGCATCCACGGCCCGCTGCACGTGGCTCGCGGAGATGGTGTCCGCCGACTCCTCCCGGGCCCAGAAGTCGGCCTCCTTGATTACGTCGGAGATGCTCTGCATGTGGGTGGTGAGCTTTTCCTTGTCCTCCACGAGCCGGGCGGCGTGCTCCACCACCCGGCCCACGGCCCGCCTGTCCAGGGGAAGCAGGTCCTCCTGCCGGGTCATGGCGGCGATCATGCGGGCATAGAGATCCTGGCTCTCCGGGCTCCAGTCCATCTCCACGTCGAAGTCCGCGGCCACCTTGAACAGCTTGGCGAATTCCGGATCCAGCTCCCGCAGGAGATAGTAGACGAGCGGAGGGCCCACAAGGACGACCTTGACCTCCAGCTCGATGGGGCTCGGCTCCAGGGAGACCGTGCTGAGCAGGCTGTACATCTCCGCCAGGGACTCGATGCGGATTTCTTCGGACTTCAGGGCCCTCTTCAGGCCGTCCCAGGCCCCCAGGTTGGTCAGGACCTTGCGGGCGTCCAGGATCAGGACGCCGCCGTTGGCCCGGTGCAGGGCCCCCGGCTTGATCAGGGTGAAGTCGGTGACCAGGGCGCCCATCTGGGGAGCGTATTCCATCCTGCCGGTGAGGTTGGCGTGGGTGGGGTTGTCCTCGTGGATCACCGGGGCCCGGTTTGCGCCGCTGTTGTCCACCAGGACGTTGACCTTGTACCTGTGCAGATGGGGGGAGCCCTCCGCGCCCTCGGCCTGTTGGGGCTGCCCGGCGCTTTGCTGGCCCTGGGGATTGAGCAGAACCCCCACGTTGTCCACGATATCCCGCTCCACCTCGGACAGGTGCTGCTCCACGTCCTCCAGGCCGGCGTATTTCTGCCGTATCTCCTCCACGAGCTGGGAGATGGTGTTCCCCGTGACCTCCCGGTCCAGGTCGCGGAGCTTTTGCCGGGCATCCCGCTGCCAGGAGGGGATCTTCTGGAACAGGCGCTGCGATTCCTGCTGCAGCTCCTGGATGTCCCGCTCGATACGCTTGCGCTCCTCGTCCTCGAGCTTGTGGAACTCCTCCGGGGACACCACCTCGCCGTCCTTGACCGGGGCAAAGGCGATGCCGCCAGGGGTGCGCATCAGGGTGAGCCCTTTTTCGCGCGCCTTCTCCTGCAGCGTCTCAAAGGTCTTCTGCTGCTGTTCCTTGAGCTCCTGCTCGATGGCCTGCTTGCGATTCTGGTACTCTTCGCTCTCGAAGGCGGTTTTGAGGGTGTTCTGGGCCTCTTCCACCAGGGAATCCATGTCGCGGGCGAAGGAGACGGCCCATCCAGGGGGGAACTTCAGGTGACGGGGCTTGCTCGAATCGCGGAAATTGAACACGTAGCAGAAGTCGCTGGGCGGCGGCCTGTCCGCGGCCCAGTCCTCCACCAGCTGTCGGGTGAGGGTGTGTCGACAGGTTCCCGGAGGCCCCATGGCGTAGATGTTGTATCCCGGAATCCGCATCCTGGTCCCGAAACGGATGGCCTCGGCGGCCCGGGGCTGCCCGATGCCCTCCCTGGGCTGCAGCGACGGGTCCAGCTCCGCGGTTGTCTCGAAGGGGAAACGCTCCGTGTCACAGGCCTTGTACAGCTGTTGCGGATGCAGGGGTTGAATGCTCATCACGCCTTCCCTTGTTTTGGTGATTCAGCCTCCGCTCGCCTGCCGCGGGCAGGACAGCGGAAGGTCGGGAGACAGGAGGTGCGTACCGGCACGCCGAGCCGGCCAGGTGGTGACTCTTTCCTTGTAACTGTTCAACACCTTGTCGAACCGTAAGCCGACACGGGGTATTTTGCCTCATGCAGCTCCGACT
>CAYFSD010000204.1:0-4323 GCA_964345705.1 uncultured Desulfohalobiaceae bacterium | reverse complement strand
CCACCTCCTCCACCCGGTGACCCAGGTCCTCGAACAGCTTGGCCGCGCTGGTGACCGCCTCGCGGTTGTCCGCGTCCACTCCGGCGCCCAATGGGGACTCCGCGGAGAATCCGATGCGAAGGGGCGGCGGATCTTCCCGGCTGGCCCGGAGGAAGGAGGTCTCCGGCTCATTGATGAGGTAGGGCGGTCCGGGGTCCGGTCCGTGGGTGGCGTCCAGCAGGGCGGCGCTGTCCCGGACGGAGAGGGACAGGACGTGGTCCGTGACCGCTCCCTCCCAGACCGCTCCGAAGTCCGGGCCGTGGGGAGTGCGGCCCCTGGAGGGCTTGAGCCCGAAGAGACCACAGCAGGAAGCGGGGATGCGGATGGAGCCGCCCCCGTCCCCGCCCGAGGCCGCTGGCACGATGCGCGCGGCCACCGCGGCCGCGGAGCCGCCGCTGGAGCCGCCGGGAGATCGTCGAGGGTCCCAGGGATTGCGCGCCGGACCGAAGAGCTCCGGCTCGGTGACCCCCATGAGGCCCAGCTCGGGAGTGTTCGTCTTGCCCAGAGGCACCAGCCCGGCGGCCTTCCACCTGCGGACCATCTCGCAGTCCCTGGCGGGGATGAAGTCCCGCATGGCCCGTGATCCGGAGCTCATGGGCTCCCCGGCCAGGGAGTGCTGCAGGTCCTTGAGCAGGAAGGGCACACCGGGGAAAGGGACGTCGCGGCTGGTCTCCTCCCAGGATTCAGCGGCCCGCTCGTACATGGGCCGGACGATGGCGTTGAGCCTCGGATTGGCATCTTGGGCGCGCCGGACGGCCTCGGCCCGGACCTCCGAAGCGGAGATCCTTCCGCCGCGGATCAGGCCGGCCAGGCCCACGGCGTCGTACTCGGGGTATTCGGGGAATTCGCTCATGGAATCCGTGTCCTCTCCCTGATGAGTTGTGAAGCCCACACGTCGGACGCCAGACGCCAGACATCAGATGAGATATTGAATAAGTGATCCGGATTCACGATTCGTGATGCTTGTTCAGGAACCTTGAACGGGGTATCCGGAATCTTTATAGAATCTAGCTCGCTACCGACCGGGCGGTCAAGAGCTTATCGTTCCCACGCTCTGCGTGGGAACGTGTTCCGACCGCTCCCGCGGTCATTCCGGACGCGAAGCGTCCCTGACATGTCCCCACGCAGAGGGTGGGGGCAATAAAAGAGCTGGTGAATAGTAGCAATGCTGAAAAACTATCCCGCATGGAAACAGTGGGTCAACCGGAAGTGGCAAGGAGGGAAAGACCTTTGCCGGTGAGGCTCAATCCCCGCTCCATTTTTTTCGAGGAGAAGCGGCTCATGTAGCCCAGGCTACAGCACGCCTGGTCCACGGGTGATAGAAACGCCACAAATCGTATCCAAGCCGGGTCGACCCATTTTTTTCGTTGCGGGGTTACGGGCCGGCGAAACAGAAAGAACAAGGAGCGGTATATGTCCAAGCTCGTGGCATTCGCGGCCATACAGGGCGCGTACAACGTGGTCTCCAAGGCGGAAGGCCAATTGAACAGGGCCCTGGAGACCTACGAGGCCAGCACCAAGGTGGAGTTCCCCAACACAGCGTATTATCTTCCGGTGATCTACTCCCTCACCGGGCACAAGGTGCAGACCCTGGAGGACATGCAGGAGCCCCTGCGCCTGGCCAAGGGTCTGTTGCCGCCCCACGTGAAGAGCACCAATCATCTGCCCTTCCTGGGTCCCCTGCTGGATGCGGGCATGGCCACCATGTTCTGCTTCGAGATCCAGGAGGCGCTCAACTACATCAACTACCCCGACTTCTATCTGCCCACCGCCGAGGAGATCGACGAGGACGCGGGCAAGATCTGGCTCGGCGCCGCGGACGACGTGATCATGCGCAAGCGCGGCGTGGAGTTCGTGGACGGCAGCGCCCCGGGCTTTGCCGCCATCGTGGGCGCGGCTCCGGACCCGGAGACAGCCAAGAAGATCGTGGAGGACTACCAGCAGAAGAACCTCTACATCTTCCTGGCCGCGAATCAGAACGGGACCACCTGCGCCGAGCAGCTCATGGAGGCCGGGGTGAAGATCGGCTGGGGCACCCGGATCGTGCCCTTCGGGCCGGACATCTCCTCCGCGGTCTTCGCCCTGGGCTTCGCCAACCGGGCGGCCATGGCCTTCGGCGGGGTGCAGCCCGGGGACTACAAGAACATCCTTCTGTACAACAAGAACCGCATCTTCGCCTTCGTCAACGCCCTGGGCGAGGTGAACGCGGAGTGGGCCGCTGCCGCTGCCGGCGCGGTGAACTGGGGCTTCCCCACCATCGCGGACACGGACATCCCTCAGATTCTGCCCACGGGCGTGTGCACCTACGAGCACGTGGTGGCCGACATACCCCACGACCAGATCGTGGATAAGTCCATCATGACCCGGGGCCTGAAGGTCACCGTGAGCAAGGTGGATATCCCCTGCGCCTTCGGTCCGGCGTACGAGGGCGAGCGCATCCGGAAGAAGGAGCTCCACGCCCAGATGGGCGGGGGCAAGACGCAGTGCACCGAGCTGCTGCAGATGGCGGATCTGAACTCCGTGGAGGACGGCAAGGTGGAGGTCGTCGGCCCGGACCTGCCCGACATCAACGCGGGCGACACCCTGCCCCTGGGCATCTACGTTCAGGTCGCTGGCCGCGAGTTCCAGGAGGACTTCGAGCCCATCCTGGAGCGGCAGATCCACCACATCGTGAACTACATCCAGGGGGTGATGCACATCGGGCAGCGGGACATCTCCTGGGTGCGCGTGGGCACGCACGCCATCGAGAAGGGCTTCACCCTGAAGGATCTGGGAGTGGCCCTCCACGCCAAGCTGCACCAGGACTTCGGCAAGATCTTCGACCGGCTGCAGGTCACGCTGTACACCAAGCAGGATGATGTGGACAAGCTGACCCAGCGGGCCCGTGAAATCTACAAGGGCCGCGACGAGCGCGTGGAGAACATGCGGGACGAGGATGTGGAGACCTACTACTCCTGCACCCTGTGCCAGAGCTTCGCGCCCTCGCACGTGTGCACGGTGAGCCCGGAGCGGACGGGCCTGTGCGGGGCATACAACTGGATGGACTGCAAGGCCTCCTACGAGATCAACCCCACCGGACCCAACCAGCCCATCGAGAAGGGCGAGCCGACGGACCAGTGGCGCGGCCAGTGGAAGGGAGTGAACGAGTTCGTGTACAACGCCTCCAAGGGCTCGGTGGACCACTACAACTTCTACTCCATCGTCCACGACCCCATGACCACCTGCGGCTGCTGCGAGTGCGTGGCCGCCGTGCTGCCGCAGTGCAACGGGGTGATGACCGTGAACCGCGAATATCAGGGGGACACCCCCTGCGGGATGACCTTCACCACCCTGGCGGGCACGGTGGGCGGCGGTGCCTCCACCCCCGGATTCGTGGGGCATTCCAAGTTCAACATCTGCCAGCGGAAATTCATCCGGGCCGAAGGTCCCACGGACCAGGGGCACGCGGGGCTGCTGCGCATGGTGTGGATGCCCAAGATGCTCAAGGAAGAGATCAAGGAGCGCTTGGACCAGCGCGCCGAGGAGCTGGGCTATCCGGATCTGATCGACCGCATCGCGGACGAGACCGTGGGCACCACCGAGGACGAGATCCTGCCCTTCCTCAAGGAGAAGAAGCACCCGGCCGTGGAGATGCACGACATCATGGCCAGTTAGCCGCGCTTCTTTCCGGAGAAGGCGCATAGGCGCGTGAAGCAAAGAGGACGCGTCGAATCGGCCGCCCCCGTTCCTCCAGGACAAGGAGGAGCGGGGGCGGTTTTTTTTGTTCTTTTCCGGGGTTTGTCATCCCTCGCGGAATGGCCTATTCTTTCCGGACAGGTTTTGTGCGTCCCGACCGAGTCGATCACGGCCCGGAAAGCGGCGCTGCTTTATGCGCGCGCCGAAGCCGGGGAGGGCGGCTCATGTTCGGGCATGCGGAAAATGGAGAATGGCGCGCCGGAATTCGGGATCCGGCGGATTCGGCAAGGGAGAGAGGCCATGTCCGAAGCGTCTCGAGATGGCGATGTGAGCCGGGAGCTCGCTCAATCCGCCGCGCTGGAGGGGCTTACCGCGGAGGAGGTCCGCTTCCTGAGCCACAGGTCGGTGGAGCGGAGCTTCCAGTCCGGTGAGGCGGTCTTTCTTCAGGGGGACCGTTCCGACTCCCTGTTCCTCATCCTGGCCGGACGGATCAAGCTGAGCAAGGTCCTGGAGGACGGCAGCGAGATCCTGCTGGATATCCGCGGCGCTGGGGATTTCATTGGGGAATATGTCTTCAGCGGAGAGTGGTCCGACGCTCCCGCATCGGCC
>CAYFSD010000203.1:0-4325 GCA_964345705.1 uncultured Desulfohalobiaceae bacterium | reverse complement strand
AGTTGATTCCTTCCCCTTTACCTTATCCCAAACGCTGAACGGGGAACGGTGACCGGAGGTCGGAGTTCAGAGGTCGGAGGTCGGAGGACAGAAGACAGAGGACAGAGGACGGAGGACGGAAGACGGTGAGCCGGTGAGTCAGTGAGTCAGTGTATCGGTGTGTCGGTGGGTCGGAGATCGGAGGTTGGAGGACAGAAGACAGAGGACAGAGGACGGAAGGCGCTCCACTGATTCACTGATTCACCGATATACTGACCCACTGACTTACTGACTTACTGATCCACCGACCCACTGATGCCTCCCCCAACCCGGAACCGTGAACCGTGAACCGTGAACCTGGAACCGTGAACCTGGAACCGTGAACCGTGAACCATCTACTGCTGCATCCGGGTCAGCCTGGCGTAGATGCCTCCGGCGCGCATAAGCTCCGCGTGGGTGCCGGATTCCGCAAGGCGGCCCTTGTGCAGGACCAGGATCCGGTCCGCGTGCCTGGCCGTGGCCAGGCGGTGGGCGACGGTGATGGCGGTGCGGCCCGACAGCAGGCGGCCCAGGGCCTGCTGGACGCTCTGTTCCGTCTCCGAGTCGATCGCGGAGGTGGCCTCGTCCAGGACCAGGAGCTCGGGGTCCCGGGCCAGGGCCCGGGCGATGGACAGGAGCTGGCGCTCGCCGGCGGACAGGGACTCGCCCCCGCCGGAGAGACGGGAGTCCAGGCCGTGCGGCAGGCGCCGGACGATACGGCGGCAGTTGGCCCGGTCCACGATCCGCTCCAGCTCTTCCTCCGAGAGGAAGGGGTTTCCCTGCAGGATGTTCTCCCGAACCGTTCCGGCGAAGAGGTAGGGGTCTTGCATGACCAGGGCGATCCGGGCCCGCCAGGCCGCGAGATCCATCCGGCGCAGGTCCGTGCCGTTGACCAGGATCCGGCCCGCTTCGGGATCGTGGAAGCGAAGGATGAGGTTGATCACCGAGGTCTTGCCCGAGCCCGTGGGGCCCACCAGGGCGATCCGCTCCCCCGCGGCGACGGACAGGGATACGTCCCGCAACACCTCGTTGTCGCTGTTGTAGGAGAAATGGATCCCCTCCAGGTCCAGGCGCTTCAGCGGGCCGGGATCCTCGGGTTCCCCGCTCGCTCCGGGAAGGGGCTCGATGCGCTCCCGGCTGCCCAGGATGAGCAGGATCCGCTCCGCGGAGGACAGGGCGTTCTGCATCAGGTTGTACTTTTCCGTAAGATCCCGGATGGGACGGAAGAACATGCGGATGTAGGAAATGAAGGCCACCAGGGTCCCCAGGCTCATGGTCTTGGTCAGGACCTGGCCCCCGCCGTGGTAAATGACCGCGGCGATGGCGATGAAGCTGAGCACCTCGATCACGGGCATGAACACGGCCAAAATCCGGATCTGCCGCATCCCGTCCAGGTAGTACTCCCGGTTGAGCTCTCTGAAGACCCGGTCGTTGGCCTCCTCGCGGCGGAAGAGCTGAAGGACCCGAATCCCGTCGATGGTCTCCCCGAAGCGGGTGTTGATCTGCGCGATCCGCAGCCGTAGGGAGCGGAAGACCTCGCGGGCCCTGCGGCCGAAGAAGACCGAGGCCAGGGCGACCAGGGGCAGCACGGCGAAGGCGACCAGGGCCAGCTCGACATTGATGGCCAGGAGCACCCCGGCGATGCCCAGAAGCATGATCACGTCCTTGAGCACGAAGGAGATGAAGTTGGTGAAGAACTCGTGCATGTTGCTCACGTCGTTGCAGACCCTGGTCACCAGGCGGCCCACCGGATTGCGGTGGAGAAAGGACAGGGACAGGCCCTGGATGTGGCGATAGAGGCGCACCCTCATGTCGTACATCACCCGCTGTCCGGTATATTCCATGACCAGGCGCTGCAGGAAGTTGAGCCCGAAGCTGGCCGCGACAAGCCCCAGGAAGAACAGGGTGATGCGTCCGATGCCGGCCAGATCCTCCTGCCGCAGGATGCGCACCTCCTTTTCCGGGAGCCCGGAGAGCTCGGCGTAATCGATGCGCGCCCGGTCCCCCTCCACCCGGAAGGCGTCCCCGTGCCTTCGGACCACCCGGCGCTTGGCCTCGCTGTCCAGGGTCAGGACGTACTTCCCGGACTCGGCCCCCTCGCTTTGCTCCGTCGCGGTCTGGGGCGCGATGTAGCGGTCGATGGCGAGCTTGGTCACGTAGGGCACGGCCAGCTCGGAGGCGGTGATGGCCAGCACCAGGAGGAGGGAGAGGAAGAAGAGCAGGGAGTAGGGCCGGATGAAGGGGGCCAGGTCGCGCCAGAGCCCGGGACCGTATCCCTGGCCCGGCTCCTCCTCGTTCCGGGGCGGGGCTTCAGAGCGCATGGATCTCCTCTTCCAGTTGCTGCAGCCGCCAGGTCCGGGCGTAGTATCCCCCGAGATCCAGGAGCTCCTCGTGGGTGCCCGCCTCGGCCACGCCTCCGCTGTCCAGGACCAGGATGCGGTCCGCGGGACGGACCGCGGCCAGGCGGTGGGAGACGATCACCGTGGTCCGCTCCGCCGCCTCGCGCCACATGTCCTCCAGAACCGCGGCCCCGGTCTGCGCGTCGAGCTGGCTCACCGGATCGTCCAGCAGCCAGACGGATCCGCCGTAGAGAAAGGCCCTGGCCAGGGCCACCCGCTGTTTCTGTCCGCCGGAGAGGATCACCCCCCGTTCGCCCACCAGGGAATCCAGCCCGTCCCGCAGCTCCTGGATCGTATCCCATAGCTGGGCCTTGCGCACGGCCTGCTCCAGCTCCCTTTCGCTCACCCCCTCGTCGCCGAAGGTGATGTTCTCCCGGATGGTCCCGGAAAAGAGGAAGGGATCCTGGGGAACGCCGGTGATTAGCCGCCGCAGCTGGCCGAGGTCCGCTTCGCGGGCATCGATGTTGGCGATCCGGACGGCCCCGCTGTCCGGATCGTAGAGGCGGGGAATCAGGTTGAGCAGGGTGGACTTGCCGCTGCCCGGCGGGCCGACCAGGCCCAGGGAGCGGCCCGTGGCGAGGTGGAAGGACACCTCCCGCAGGGCCGGCTGCCGGGCTCCGGGATAGGTGAAGGACACGGCGTCGAAGGCGAGGTCCGGCGGTCCTTCCGGGAGCTGGCGCGGGCGGGGCGGGTTCTGGATGTCCGGGGGCGTGTCCAGGATGGCCCCGATGCGGTCCAGGGAGGCGCGGCCGCGCTGGATGAGGTTGATGACCCAGCCCATGGCCATCATGGGCCAGGTCAATAATCCCAGGTAGTTGACGAAGGCCACGAAGTCGCCTGTGGTGATCGTTCCGGCGATGGTCTGCCTCCCGCCGGCGTAGAGCACCACTGCCAGGCTCAGGTTGGTGAAGAAGAGCATCATGGGGAAGAAGAGGCCCGTGGTGCGGACCAGGTGCATATTGCGCCGGAAATAGTCCTGCGAGGCCCGCTCCACCCTGCCCGCCTCGGTTTCCTGAAGGGTGTAGGCCTTGATGATGCGCATCCCGGCGAAGCGTTCCCGCACCACCTCGCTCAGCGCGGAGAAGGAGCCCTGCACTTCCTGGTAGCGGCGGTGCAGGCGCCGGGTGAAGAAGAGGGTGCCCAGCACGATGCCCGGCATGGGCAGAAGGACGAGGAGGGTCAGGCGCGGGCTGATCCAGGCCATGAATCCCGCCGCGGCCAGCCCGAGGAAGACGGCGTCGTTGAGCGCGACCAGACCCATGCCCGTGGCCTGCCGCACCTGCTGGATGTCGTTCGTGGCGTGGGCCATGAGGTCCCCGGTGTCGGTGCGGTCGAAATAGGGGGCGGAGAGGCTCTGGACATGGCCGTGGAGCCGGTTGCGCAGGCCCTCCTCCACGCGGCGGGAGGTCCCCAGGAGGCAGCGGCGCCACACATAGCGGAAGGCCCCCATGCCCAGGGCGATGCCCACGATAGACAGGGAGTAGGCCCAGAGCGCGGAGGGCTCGATGCGGAAGGCGGTGATGTCGTCCACCACCGCCTTGATCACGCGGGGGATGAGCAGCTGCAGGACGTCCACCAGGATCAGGCTGGCCAGCCCCAGGAGGATGAGTCCCTTGTGTTCGCGGAAATAGGGGGTGAGCAGGGCGAATCCGTTCATAGGCTGCGGCTCGGGCGATTGGGCCCTGAGCGGAGCAAGTGGGGCGGACCCGAAAATAAGGTTTGAGCGCGGAACGTGCGCAGGCTTCGTTGTACCACGAGTTCACGGGGATGAAAACAGCCGTTGGGGAAAGCTCCGAGTCGGGGATGTAGAGCGTTGCGGAGAGGCGCTATGAGGGAGTCCGATGGCATGGGACGCAACTATTCAGCACATTGATCCGACCACGGGCCCGGGGTTTTTGAACCAACCCG
>CAYFSD010000202.1:0-4329 GCA_964345705.1 uncultured Desulfohalobiaceae bacterium | reverse complement strand
CCCTCGAAGCGGGGATCGATATAGCGGCCCGCCTCCCGGAGGATCCGTTCGGTGCCGGGCTCGTGAAGCGAGCGCAGCTTGGAGTCGCAGGCGGCCATGAGCCGGTGCTCGGCCCTGTGCTGGTAGCGCATCTCCAGGGCCAGCTTGAGCCATTGCCCGAACTTGCCGGCTTCGCGAGCCTCCTTCTTGCCCATGTGATTCACGTAGTGGATCCACTCTCCGATAGTGGGGAGCCAGACCTCCACCCCCAAGTCTTCCAGGTTGCGCACCACATTCTCGTTGGCGAAGGGATTGGAGCGGACGTAGATCTCGCCCACGATGCCCACCACGGGCTTTTGCTCCCGGGTGGCACGGGGCAGGGCGTCGAAGTCCCGGAAGGCTTGGCTCAGGACGTCCCGCAGGTCACGGCCCTCCCGAACCGCCCGGCTGACGCGGTCCAGATAGTCGGAGTAGAGCCTGTCGCACGCAGTCCTGTCCCGGACGTAGGGCCGTGTCTCCTGACGGAGCTTGAGCAATAGATCCACGGCCACGACCCCCTTCCAGGCCTGCTTGGCGAAGTCCTTGCCCACCACCCCCAGCTCTTCATATAGGGTATAGGTCTGGTTCGGGGCGTAGACCTGGACCCCGGAAAAGCCCATCTTGTCCAGGAGCATGCTGTGCAGCCTGTGGTAGAGCCCGAAGCGGCAGGGACCGTTGGAAGCCGGCATGAAGAAGGCGGCCCGATCCGGGTCGAAGTCCGGATCCTGGGTGGCCTTGAGGATGTCCCCGGTGGTGAGCACTGCGGGGAGGCACTCCTTGCCCGTGGTGTGCTTGCGGCCCAGGGCGAGGCTGTCCCTGTCGGAGGGGGGCAGGAGGCGAGCGTCCACCCCCTGGGCGGCGAAAGCGGCGGTGAAGGCCTGCAGGTGATCCGTCATGGGCGGGATGTAGAGCACCCTGTCCGTGCGGTATCCCAGGTTGGACCCTTTGCGGACCCGGGATTCACGCTTCGTTTTCCCAGAGCCGCGGATGCTGTCCCAGAAGGCTTCCAGCCGGGTCACCACCCCCGCGTCCGCGGTGTGCTCGTCGATTTCCAGCTCCAGAAAGGGCCGGTCTCCCAGGATGTCCTGGAAGAAGTGCAGGATGAAGGCATCCGGGCCGCAGGAGAAGTTGGTCACAAAGACCGGGTGCAGATTGGGGTAGCGGTGGAGGAAATGAGCCGCGGCCAGAATCTTCTGCCCGTAGCCCCAGTACATGTTCTCCCCGCTGATGCGGTGTCCCTCCTCCTCCAGGGGAAGGAAGTCCAGGGGCAGCCCCAGGATCCCCTGCCGGCGAAGCTTCTGGGACAGGTCCATGTTCAGCCCCGGATCCATGGCGTTGTACGGCCGGCCCACAAGAAGCAGACAGGTCTGCCCCCGCTCCACTTTCCTCAGGATCTGGCGGCCGCGTTCGCGGAGCGCGCCGCGGAAGCCCTCCTGGGCGGAGGCGGCCCGTTTCAGGGCGTGCTTCATGCGGCGCATGTCCACGCCCAGCTTGTCCCCGAGCTCCTTCCAGCCCGCTCCGGAGTCGTCCACCTCGCGCCCGAGCCTGAGCACCGGGGAGATGAGCTCCGCGCCGCGGGCCCGGAAGTCGATGGCAGAGCGGATGGTCCAGGGCAGCCCCTGGACGAAGGGGCAGACAGTCCCTGTTTCCTGCTGGGGATCCAGGCTGGGCAGGTCGTAGATCTGCGGCAGGAGGACGGAGTGGATTCCCTTGTTCAGGAGCTCGACCACATGGCCGTGAGCCGCCTTGATGGGCAGACAGGTCTCGCTGACCATGAGGGAGGATCCCCTGGCGGTGAGCCTTTTGTTCGTGTCCCCGCTCAGGACCGGCTGGAATCCCAGCTCGTGGAGCAGGGTGGCGAAGAAGGGGAGCCACTCCCAGAAAAAGAGGGTCCTGGGGATGCCCACGGAGGGCCTTTCGCTCGCTTCCGGGTCCGTGGAGGCGGTTTCCGGCAGATGGGCATACATGATGTCCCGCCGTTCCCGTACCAGATCCGGGACTTGGTCCACCACGGCTTGCCCCTGTCCGCTTCGCTCGTAGCGCTCACAGCGGTGGCCGAAGTACAGGGGCTGGTCCTCCCCGTCGATGAAGATCTTCTGCACCTCGCAGCAGTTGGTGCATCCCGGGCACTCGAAGACCTTCCGGGTATAGCCCCGGTGGGAGAGGTCGAAGCCCTTGAACCGGCTCTGGCCGGTCCGGTCCCGGGCCGCGAGCATGGCCGCTCCGATGGCGCCGGTGACCTCGTTGTGCCGGGGCACGTGCACCGTCTTGTCCAGGACGCTCTCGAAGGCGGCAACGATGCCCTGGTTCAGGGCGGTTCCGCCCTGGAAGACGATCCGGTCCCCGATGCGGCGGTGCTCCACCACCTTGTTCAGGTAGTTGTGCACGATGGAGTAGCAAAGCCCTGCCGCCAGATCCGGCTGCGAGGCCCCCTTCTGCTGATAGTGCACCAGATCGGACTGCATGAACACGGTGCAGCGCTCGCCCATGCGGGCGGGGGACTTCGCGGACAGGGCCAGCTTGCCGAAGTCACGGATGTCCAGGTTCAGGCGGACCGACTGTTCCTCCAGAAAGGAGCCGGTGCCCGCGGCGCAGACACGGTTCATGGTGAAGTCGGCGATGGAGCTGCCCTCCATGCGGATGTACTTGGAGTCCTGGCCCCCGATCTCGAAGATGGTGTCCACGTCCGGGACGATGGTCCGCGCCGCGGTGGCCTGGGCGGTGATCTCGTTGTACGCCCCGTCGGCGCCCACGAATCCGGCGCTCAGATAGCGTCCCGATCCTGTGGTTCCCACGGCCGTGATGTTCGGGAGGCAAGGAGAGCGGTTCTGGAGCTCGGCCAGTCCCTGTTTGAGGGCCTCCAGGGGGCGGCCCGAGGTGGGCAGGTAGGTGCTGGCCAGGACCTCGGGCTCGCGGCCCGAGTCCTCGCGAATCGCCTCGTCGTCTGCCCGCAAGAGGACCATCTTGGTGCTCACCGAGCCCACGTCGATGCCCAGGAAGGCCTTCTCGGCAGCATCCGCGAACCCTTCCTTCGGCCGCGCGGCCCCTTCCGATCCGGGGTGCATCCCCGAGGGGACCTGAAGCACGGGCAGGCTGTCCGAGCCCTGGTCCTCGGTGCGGAGGTAGGGCTCCAGGGCCTCCCGTCCGGGGTAGGGAAGGGGATTCTCCCTGCGGGAGCCCTCCAGAGCGGCACCGATGGCCCCCATGACCGCGTAGTGCTGGGGGATGATCAGCTCCTCGTCCGCGGAAAGCAGAAGCTCCCTGATGGCCCGCCGCACACCGAGGTTGGCCGCCACGCCTCCCTGGAAGACCAGGGGCGGAGCAATGGTCTTGCCCTTGGCGATATTGGTGCCCAGGTTGCGCACGATGGCGAAGCACAGGCCGGCGATGATTTCCAGATCCGCCACCCCGTTCTGCTGCAGATGGATCATGTCCGACTTGGCGAAGACGGTGCACCGCCCGGCGATGGTGGGCACGTTCTCCGCCTGTTCGGCCAGCTCGGAGAAGCGCTGGATGCTGTATCCCAGGCGCGCGGCCTGCTGTTCCAGGAAAGCGCCTGTTCCGGCGGCGCAGACCGTGTTCAGGGCGAAGTCGCGGATGGAGAAGCGCTGCAGCTCGTCGCGATCCACCAGGACGAGCTTGGCGTCCTCCCCGCCGATGTCGATGATGGTCCGCGCCTCGGGATGAGTGGCCTCCGCGGCCTTGGTGTGGGCGATGACCTCGTTGAGGAAGGGAACGCCCAGAATGCGGGAGATATTCTTGCCTCCGGTGCCGCTACAGGTCAGGGAGGCGATGCTCTCCCTGGGGAAGCTCTCCTCGACCAGCCCCAATAGCTCATATGCCGTCTGCAGGGGCTTGCCCTGGGAGCTCCTGTACCAGGATCGACGCACCTCGCCCCGCTGGTCCAGAAGGACCAGCTTGGAAGTGCCCGATCCCACATCGAGCCCCGCATGCAGAAGCTCTGTCATAGTATCCCTCATCCGCGTCGCGCTTTTGTCGTTTTCTCGCCCCTCGTCGCCGCGGCGTACGGGGCGTGGTCGTCGTGTCCCCAACAGAAGTAAAGTAAATCAACTCGGAGCAAGATTCAAGGAAGCCCCGGAAGCAGTGCGAACAGCAACCGGCTCATATTGACGAATGCCTCCGGCCCGGCTAGGATGTTGGTTTAGGCGGCGGAATTTCCTTATGGATTTGGAGCGAGTCACCACTTTCATCCGGTGCTTTCCTTGAGAAACTCCATGAGGGAGGGTGGGGATGTGGAATAGACGACCGGTGGTTGCCGGACAGTTCTACCCCGGGAGCAAGGAGGAGCTG
>CAYFSD010000201.1:0-4364 GCA_964345705.1 uncultured Desulfohalobiaceae bacterium | reverse complement strand
TCCTCATGCGGCATTTCCTGCCCAACCTGGCCAGCTACCTCCTGGTGGCCGCCACTCTGAGCATCCCGGTGTACATCCTGGCCGAGGCCTCGCTCAGCTTTCTGGGCTTGGGGATCCAGGAGCCTGGCACCTCCTGGGGGCTCATGCTCAAGCAGGCCCAGGAGCTCAAGGTCTTCACCCTGGGGCTGTGGTGGCTGCTCACTCCCGGGGCGGCGATCTTTGTCACGGTGATCACCTTCAACATGCTGGGGGACGTGCTGCGGGATATCGTGGATCCCAGGCACCAGATGACGGATGACGGATGACGGAGGACGGTGGACGGAGCACAGAAGACGGAAGACGGAAGACAAGGCCAGAAGCCGGCTGCCAGATGCTGGATATCGGTAAGATGTCAGAAGACAGGAGTCGGTGAGTCAGTGAGTCAGTGAGTCGGTGGGGGACCTGATCTGATGTTGGGGATGAGCCAGTCGGAGATTACCAATAACCAATAACCAATAACCAATAACCGATAACCGATAACGGATAACGGATAACAGACAACAGGCCACAAATCTCCCATGTCCCACAATAACGAGCAAATGAAGACCCGAGAAGACGAGGAGGGAGCGTCGCTCCTGTCCGTCGAGGACCTGTGCATCGACTTCTACGCCCGGGGGCGGCGATTTCGGGCGGTGGACGGCGTGTCCCTGGAGCTGGAGCGGGGCCGGGTGCTGGCCCTGGTGGGGGAGAGCGGCAGCGGCAAGAGCGTGACCGGGCTCTCCCTGACCCGGCTGCTTCCGGAACCTCCCCAGTGCCGGGTTTCCGGGCGGGTTCGCTTCCAGGGGCGCGACCTCCTGGCCCTTTCCCGCAAGGCGGTCCGCGCCTGGCGCGGCCGTATCGCCTATGTTTTTCAGGAGACGGGGAGCGCCCTGAATCCGGTCTTCAGCGTGGGGTACCAGATCGCGGAGGCGGTCCGGCTGCATCAGCCGGGGGTGCGGGATGTGCGCGCCGAGGTGGTGCGGGCCCTGGATCTTGTGGGCATCTCCGAGCCGGAGCAGCGGGCGGAGAGCTATCCCCACCAGCTGAGCGGAGGGATGCAGCAGCGGGCCATGATCGCCATGGCCCTGGCCTGCCGGCCGGAGCTGCTGGTCGCGGACGAGCCGACCACCGGCCTGGACGTGACCATCCAGACCCAGATCGTGGCCCTATTGCGCGATCTGCAGCAGAGGCTGGGCATGGCGGTGCTGCTCATCACCCACGATTTCGGCGTGGTCTCCGGGTTCGCGGACCGGGTGGCGGTCATGCGCCAGGGCGCGATCGTGGAGCGCGGGGACACGGAGCGGATCCTGCGCCAGCCCGAGCACCCCTATACCAGGGCCCTGATCGCCTGCATCCCCGCCCTGGGCAGCCGGAGGCGCAGGCTGCCCACCATCTCGAATCAGTGAGTCGGTGGCTCAGAGGGTCAGTGAATCAATGTGTCAGTGGGGCGGAAGGCCTCCGACACCGTAGGGCTAGAGGAATGCATCAACGGATGGAACCAGCGCAAGCAGAAACGGCAGCTCAGGCGGAGGCAGTGGACCGTCTGGCCCCGCTTCCCGCGGGGGAGACGCCCCTGGTGCGGGCCGAGGGGCTCACGGTGCGCTATCCGGTCCGGGGCGGGCTCTGGCGCCGGGTGCGCGGCTATGTCCACGCCGTGGACGGGGTCTCCTTCCGGGTGCGGCGGGGAACCACCGTGGGCCTGGTGGGGGAGAGCGGCAGCGGCAAGACCACCATCGGGCACTGCCTGGTCAAGCTCCTGCGGCCCGACAGCGGCAGCATCCGCTATGACGGGGTGGAGATCGGATCCCTGTCCAAGCGGGCCTTCTTTCCCTACCGCAAAAAAATCCAGATGATCTTCCAGGATCCCTTCAACTCGCTGAATCCGCGCATGAGCCTGCAAAAGATCCTCGCCGAGCCCCTGGAGATCCATTTTCCCCGCATGTCTATGCAGCAGAGGCGGGACCGGGCGGCGGAGCTCCTGGAAATGGTGGGCCTGGAGGCGGACCACCTGCCGCGCTATCCCCACGAGTTCAGCGGGGGGCAGCGGCAGCGCATCGGCATCGCCCGTGCCCTGGCGGTGGAGCCGGAATTCATCGTCTGCGACGAGCCGGTGAGCGCCCTGGATGTCTCGGTTCAGGCCGGGATCGTCAACCTCCTGCAGGACCTGCAACAGGAGCTGGGCCTAACCTACCTCTTCATCGCCCACGATCTGGCGGTGGTGGAGCACGTGAGCGACGAGGTGCTGGTGATGAAGGATGGGGTAATCGTGGAACGGGCCGGCGCGGAGGATATCTACCGCAACCCGGGCCATCCCTATACGGTCAAGCTCCTGCAGGCCGTGCCGCGCCTGTGAGGCCAGCTCTCCGGTCAAAAGACAGAAATAGTAAAGCGGAGTCCCTTGATCCCTTGCCCCGTCTCCGGGCAAGGGATCAAGGTGTTCTCTCCGCGTCCCTCTCTGCGGCCTCGGCGGTGGGCCATTCTTTTTCCGCTGAGGCGCATCAGGGGTCAAGGGAGGGGGAGCCGGCCTACTTCCCCTGCATCATGGCCTCGATGTCCTCGTTCGCGTCTCCAATGGGCTTGATGTTGAACTTGTCCACCAGCACGTTGGCCACGTTTTCGGACAGAAAGCCCGGCAGGGTGGGGCCGAGACGGATGCCCTGGAAGCCCAGATAGAGCAGGGACAGGAGCACGGCCACGGCCTTCTGCTCGTACCAGGCGACGTCGAAGGAAATGGGCAGCTCGTTGATGTCCTCCAGCCCGAAGGCCTCCTTGAGCTTGAGGGCGATCACCGCCAGGGAGTAGCAGTCGTTGCACTGCCCGGCGTCCAGGATCCGCGGGATCCCGCCGATATCGCCCAGGTCCAGCTTGTTGTAGCGGTACTTGGCGCATCCCGCGGTGAGGATGACCGTGTCCCGGGGCAGGTTCTCGGCCACCTCGGTGAAGTAGCTTCGGGTCTTGTGGCGGCCGTCGCAGCCGGCCATGACCACGAAGCGCCGGATGTCCCCGGACTTGACCGCCTCGACCACCTTGTCCGCCAGGGCCATGACCTGGTTGTGGGCGAAGCCGCCCACGATCTTCCCGGATTCGATCTCCCGCGGGGGCTGGCACTGCTTGGCCTTCTCGATCAGCGGGGAGAAGTCCTTGGCCCCGCCTTCGGGGCGATCCGCGATGTGGCCCGCCCCGGGATAGTTGACCACCCCGGTGGTGAACAGGCGGTCCAGGTAGGAGCTCTCCTTTTTCAGCGGGACAAGGCAGTTGGTGGTCAGCAGGATGGGACCGTTAAAGGACTCGAACTCGCTGATCTGCTGCCACCAGGAGCCGCCATAGTTGCCCCGGAAGTGATCGAAGCGCTTGAAGGCGGGGTAGTAGTTCGCCGGCAGCATCTCCCCGTGGGTGTACACGTCCACCCCGGTTCCCTCCGTCTGCCGGAGCAGCTCCTCCATGTCCTTGAGGTCGTGGCCGCTGATGAGGATGCCGGGCCTGTCTCCGGCGCCGATGTTCACCTCGGTGATCTCGGGATGGCCGTAGGCGGAGGTGTTGGCCTCGTCCAGGGCGGCCATGGTATTCACTGCTGTCTCTCCCGCCTTCATCACCATGTCCACCATCTCCTCGGTGGAGAGGTCCCGGGTGGTCGAGGCCAGGGCCTGCTGGATGAAGGTGTACACCTCATCCCGCTCCTGGCCCAGGATGGCGGCGTGATCGGCATAGGCCGCGACGCCCTTGATGCCGATAACCAAGAGCTCCCGCAGGGAACGCACGTCCTCGTTCTGCGTGGCGGTGATGCGCACCTCGTCGGACTTCGCCTTGGCCAGGATCTGGTCCCTGTCTTCGGCGTACCAGATGGCGCAGTCCGGCAAAGGCCCGGAGACGGCGCTCCCCGCCTTTTCCCGGACCCTCTCCCGGACTTTGAGGGCCTCCCGGATCCGGTCCACGATCACGTCGTCGTCCCAGGCCACGTTGGTCACCGTGGTGAACAGGGCCTTGCACACGAAGTGGGCGGCTTCCCGGTCCAGGTTTCCCTGTTCCGCGAGCTTTTCCCCGTACACGGAAATGCCCTTGCAGACGTAGATCAAAAGATCCTGAAGGTCCGCGGTCTCTTCCGGCTTGCCGCAAACTCCTTTTACCGTACATCCTTCATTCTTGGCCGTTTCTTGGCATTGAAAGCAAAACATGCCTCTCTCCTATAGTTATGGGTTCCTCAATAAACCGATTTCTTGGATAACGTCTTTTTTCCCCTTGTCCGAGAATTCGATGCCAGTCTAGGGAAAAAAGGACAGGATGTATTTGATTAAAGTCAAAATCTTGCCGTAGTGGTTCATGTTGGTCTCCCGGAGCAGGGTGAGTGG
>CAYFSD010000200.1:0-4384 GCA_964345705.1 uncultured Desulfohalobiaceae bacterium | reverse complement strand
GCTGGAGCCCAATCCCAGAGCACTGGGCGTGTCTGTTTGACGTTCATTGCCTCACCTCCATGCCGCTGCAAGATCCTGAAAGCGGCCGCTAAAATGATGCGGCTGCAAAAACTCAAGATGCAGCCGTTGAAGTCAGAAGCCAGAATAATCAGAGAGTTACAAACAGCACTTGACGCCGGTAAGCCGCTCTTGAAACTTTTTGCACTGGCGACTTGAATTCAGCTCAACCCGGCACCTGAACCACCAGATTGTCAGCTACGGCAAAACAGGCTTCCCCGGGGTTGACCTCCATCAGGCCCAGGCCGGTGAACTCTCCAAAGGCCGGGAGCAGGCCAATGCTCTTCGAGAAGTGAAAGCAGGGCAGGCGGAGCATGTCCCCGATTCTCGATTCGCGCAGTCCTATGCCTGGATGGATGTGTCCGGCCAGGACATAGGATCCGTCCAGTGGTTCCGGTTCGTGGCGCAGGGCGAAGGGCTCAATCTGCAGTGGCCTGGTGTGGACTTGAATGCCCCATTCACCCGGGAGTTCCCCGCTCCAGCGGTCGTGGCTGCCGTTGATGAGATCCATGGCCAGCCAGCCATGATGCTTTCTCCACCTGCCAAAGCTGCCGGCCATGGCCTGGATGGCCTGATCGCCGTGGAACAGATCCCCGAGAACCACCAGGCGGCCCGTGCCTGAGCGCTCAATGGCCCTGGAGAGCCTGGCCAGCGTCTCCTGGCTGGGACCCTGGGGCAACGGAATGCCGGCGCTGCGAAAGGTCCCCTCCTTGCCCAGGTGCAGGTCCGCGGCCAGCAGGACGTCCTGCTCCACCCAGAAGGCGGACCGCTCCGGCATGAGCCTCAGGGTTTGTCCGAGCAGAAGGTGTTCAACATCCATGAACATGGTCGCCATCTCACTGATCACTCACCACAGGACAAAGACAATGACCCCTGCTTCTCCTTGGCAAGGAGAAGAGCCTGAGGGCGGAATCTTTCAGCCGGCCTTCCGGTGCGGCTGGTCTTATCCCTCTTCTCTTGTCCTGCTTCTCCATAACATCCTGTCTATCCTGTCAAAGAGTTCTTATCTCTGTGTTCTTCAGGCGACAGTCAGGCTCTGACTGCTTTGTTCTCCAAAGACTGCACCATCCTGTGAATCCGGTCCTGGAGCTTTTCAGTGCTCAGCTTCTCCCGCCAGCGGTCCACGAGCAGGGGAAAAGCCAGAGGTGTGGTCCGTTCCGGCCTTGTGACCACCAGCTGCGAGGATTCCAGCCGCTGAAGGGTCCGGCTCAAGCGGGAGGATTCCAGCTGGCGCTCCAGCACTTCCCTGGTGGCCTGCTTGAAAAGCTCGTTGTCCGGGTCGTAGCGGGCAAAGACATCAAAGATGAGCGAGCTCGTGGCCTGGATCTGCCGCAAGGTCTTGCCCCGCCCGGGATAGCCTTCAAAGACCAGCCCGGCAATGCGGGCGATCTCCCTGAAACGGCTCCTGGCTAGCTCTGCGGCGTTGAGGCTCTCCAGGATGTCCTCCGTGAGCTTTCGGGCGTCGAAGAGGCCATGGTCCAGGGCTGTTTCCAATGGTGCAGGCTTGGGCGACAGCAGTTCCAGGCCGTAGTCGTTCACAGTCCAGGTGAAGGTCAGGGGCTGGGCTCTGGCCAGACGCATGGCCAGCAAAGCGGCCAGACCTTCATGCACCAGCCTGCCGGCAAAGGGGTAGAGATAAATGTGCTGACCCTCCCTGGAGCTGATGCACTCCAGGAGCACCTCGCCCTGACGGGGGATCCTGGACCAGGCAGCCTGGAGTTCCAGAACAGGACGCACGGCCTGCATTTCCGGACCCTCGAAAATGCCCCTTGCAGCGCCATCAAGCCGGGTGCGAACTGCCCTGGCCAGTTGGCTGGAAAGAGGCATGCGCCCGCCGTACCACACCGGCACAGCTCCGGTGGACCCGGACCGGCGGACATATGCGGTCATGTTGTGGATCCGGACCAGTTCCAATGCCCTGCCGGCGAACAGGAACCGGTCCCCTGGCGACAGCCGGGAGATGAAGCTCTCCTCCACGCTTCCCAGGCTGGGACCGCGCACATAGCTGACCCTGATGGAGGCATCGCTGACTATCGTCCCCAGAGACATCCGGTGCCGCTTGGCAATGGTCTGGTCCTCCACAGTACACAGCCCGTCTTTAAGCACCAGCTTGCGGTACTGGGGATACGCTGACAGAGTCTTCCCGCCATTGATCAAAAAGTCCAGAACCCAGTCCCACTCTGTCTGGCTGAGGTTCCTGTAGCTGGCTGTGGTCCTGACCTCTGCCAGAAGGTCCTCGGAGACAAATCCGCCCTCCAGGGCCATGCTCACCGCATGCTGGGCCAGGACATCCAAAGGGCGCTCAAAGGGCTGCCGGCTTTCCACCTGACCGGCCAGGGCCGCATCCCTGGCAGCAGCCGCCTCCACCAGCTCCAGGACGCTGGCCGGGACGCAAGTCACCCGGCTGGGCCGCCCAGGTTCGTGACCACTGCGGCCCGCCCGCTGAAGCAGCCTGGCCACCCCTTTGGGGCTGCCCACCTGAAGCACCCGTTCCACAGGGGAAAAATCCACTCCCAGGTCAAGGCTGGAAGTGCAGACCACGGCTTTCAAACTCCCGGCCTTGAGCCCCTCTTCTACCGACCTCCGCTCTTCATGGGACAGAGATCCGTGGTGCAGCCCGATGGGCCACTCCGGCCTGGCCTCGGACAAGGCCTTGTGCCAGAGCTCGGTCTGGGATCGCGTGTTGGTAAAGACAAGGGCCGTGGACACCGGCTCCAGCTCATCCAGAACCTGAGGGAGCATCTTCAACCCCAGGTGGCCGGCCCAGGGAAACCGTTCCGTGGACGTTGGCAGCAGGGAGTCAATGACCACCTCCTTGGGCACAGCCCCCTGGATCGAACGCCCGGGAAACGGGCGGCCTGAGCCATCCAGCCCCAGGAGGTGATCCATGGCCTGGTCGAGATTGCCCAGGGTAGCTGAGAGCCCCCAGACCGACAGTTCCGGAGCGAACTTTCGCAGCCTGGCCAGGGCCAGCTCGGCCTGCACTCCTCGCTTTGAACCCAGAAGCTCGTGCCATTCATCAATGATGACCACGGACATGGAAGCAAAGGTTGCCGCTGCCTGCTTTCGGGTCAAGAGCAGGCTCAAGCTCTCCGGCGTGGTCACCAGAACAGCTGGCGGACTCTTTTCCTGGCGCTGCTTGGCATGGCTGGACGTGTCACCTGTCCGGATCTGGACCTTGATATCGGGAGCGATCTCCGTGAGCGGCTCTTGAAGCGCTTTGGCCGTGTCCCCGGCCAGGGCGCGCAGCGGGGTGATCCAGACCACCTGCACCCCCTTGGCTGCCGGCTGGACGGACAGTCTGGCCAGGGCCCCCAGCCAGACTGCCAGGGTCTTGCCCATGCCTGTAGGGGCATGGAGCAGGCCGGATTCACCTTCGGCCATGGCCGACCAGACCTGGCGCTGAAAATCGAAGGGCTCCCACCCCCGACTTGAGAACCAGGCCTCGAATGCTTCAACCATCATCGCAGCCTCCAGCCGCGAAGACTCCGGGGCATCGTACAAAAAAACCCCGTGTCCTCATAGCTCCGCAATATTCAGCGCAGTCAGCGGCTGCGCTGAAGGGACTCTTCTCCAGGAGGCAGGAGCGCCTTGACCGTCTCCAGGCTGTCCGCCTCAGACGGGGGCTTGTCCTTCCGCCAGCGGACGATGCGTGGAAAACGAACGGCAATGCCTGACTTGTGGCGTTTTGAGACCCGAATGTCCTCAAAATGCAGCTCCATGACCAGCTCAGGAGGCACACTGCGCACCGGGCCGAACCTTTCCAAAGTGTTGCGGCGCACAAATCGGTCCACTTCCTGGATTTCAGAATCCGTCAGGCCGGAGTAAGCCTTGGCAAACGGCAGCAGCTCCGTCCCGTTCCAGACCCCGAAGGTGTAGTCCGTATACAGGCTGGCCCGGCGTCCGCTGCCCCGCTGGGCATAGATGAGCACAGCGTCCACGCTGTAGGGATCGACCTTCCACTTCCACCACCCGCCACGCTTGCGGCCTACGCCGTAGACCGATCCCCGCCCTTTGAGCATGACCCCCTCCACCTTCCTTTCCCGGCTCTGTTCGCGGAGAACAGCCAGCTCTTCCCAGGTTGGAGTCTGCTCCAGGGGCGAGAGCCGAATGACCGTTCCCGCTGGCAGGGAACCTGTCAGCTGCCCCAGGATTTGCCGGCGGAGATGCAAAGGCTGGCTGCGGATGTCTTCACCCTGCCACTCCAGAATATCGTAGGCCAGAAGGATCACCGGGACCTCGGCCAGAAGCTTCTTGCCCACGGTCTTGCGCCCCAGCCTTCGCTGCAGCTGCGAAAAGGGCCGGACCCCGCAAGCGGGGTCCGGCC
>CAYFSD010000199.1:0-4391 GCA_964345705.1 uncultured Desulfohalobiaceae bacterium | reverse complement strand
CCCCGGTTTGACGAAAGCTGGACAATCGAGTAAATGTATATATTTTCTCTTTGCTTCCGAAGGACGGGGCCACCAAGGGGGGCCAACAGGAATAGGCCTGGAGAGCTGCACACACTCCTTGGGCCTGATTTCCGACATCCGATCTCCGGTCTCTGATCTCCGATCTCTGTCATCTGTCATCCGGCGAACTGGTGGGTATGTTCGACAATCTTTCCGAGCGTCTCGAAGGCGTATTCAAGCGATTCCAGGGCAAGGGCCGCCTGGATGAAAAGAGCATCCAGGAAGGCCTGCGCGAGGTCCGTCTCGCCCTGCTGGAGGCGGACGTCAACTACCGCGTGGTCAAGGACTTCATCGAGACCGTGCGGGAACGGGCCCTGGACCAGGAGGTCCTGGCCAGCCTGACCCCCGGTCAGCAGGTGGTCAAGATCGTGCACGAGGAGCTGGTTGAGCTTCTCGGAGGGGCGAACGAGCCCCTGGACCTCAAGGGTGCGCCCGGGGTGATCATGCTTGTGGGCCTGCAGGGCTCGGGCAAGACCACCACCGCGGCCAAGCTCGCCCAGCACCTTCGGGGCATGGATCGCTCCCCGTACATGGTCCCCGCGGACGTGTATCGCCCCGCGGCGATCGACCAGCTGCAGCAGCTCGGCTCCGATCTCGGCGTGCCGGTCCATCCCTCCACCTCACGGGACAATCCGGTGGACATCTGCGAGGCGGCGGTGAAGGAGGCGAGGAACAACGGCTCCGACGTGGTCCTTCTGGACACTGCCGGCCGTCTGCACGTGAACGAGGAGCTCATGCAGGAGCTGGCCGCGATCCGGGACCGGGTCCGGCCCAGGGAGATCCTCCTCGTGGCCGATTCCATGACCGGCCAGGACGCGGTCAACGTGGCCCAGAGCTTCCACGAGCGCCTGGATCTCTCCGGGGTGATCCTGACCAAGATGGAGGGCGACGCCCGCGGCGGAGCCGCCCTGTCCATCCGCACCATCCTGGAGCGGCCCATCAAGTTCGTGGGTGTGGGGGAGAAGATCGAGGATCTGGAGACCTTCCATCCGGATCGCGTGGCCAATCGTATCCTGGGCATGGGGGACGTCCTGACCCTCATCGAGAAGGCCCAGAGCGAATACGACGAGGAGGAGTCCGAGGCGCTCCAGCGCAAGATGGAGAAGGCCAGCTTCGACCTGGAGGACTTCCGCTCCCAGATGCGCAAGATCCGCAAGATGGGCTCCATCGACGGCCTGCTCAAGCTCATGCCCGGCATGGGCCAGATCCGGGAGCAGCTCCAGGACGTGCAGATGCCGGAGAAGGAGCTGTCCAGAATCGAGGCCATGATCAACTCCATGACCCCCTGGGAGCGGAAGCGGCCCAAGACGCTCAACGCGAGCCGGAAGAACCGCATCGCCAAGGGCAGCGGGACCACGGTCCAGGACGTGAACGATCTGCTGAAGAAGTTCGGCCAGATGCAGAAGATGATGAAGAAGTTCTCCGGGAAGAAAAACAAGGGGGGAGCGGCCGAGATGGCCGGAATTCCCGGGATGCCCGGCATGGAGGAGGCCGGGATGGGCGGCATGCCCTCGGGGAAGGGCAAGGGGTCCTCCTTCACCAAGAAGAGCCCCCAGCGGAAGAAGCGGGAAAAGAAAAAAAAGAAGAAGAAATAGCATTTCTAGACGGAAACCTGGATTTCCTTTTCGCAGTAGAGCGCGCTCGCCGGAGCTCTGGCCGGTTGCACCCCCTTCGGTTGCGGAAAAAAGTTCCTCTTTTTGGCGTGGATTGTTTTGACACAGAACAAATGAAGAAATAAGATGGAGGTATAGGATGGCCCTACGACTCAGATTGACCAGGATGGGTTCCAAAAAGCGACCGTTCTACAGGATTGTGGCCGTGAACAGCCAGGCCCGCAGGGACGGCAAGTTCCTCGATTTCCTCGGTCATTACAATCCCATGCAGAATCCGCAGGAGCTCAAGGTCGATCAGGACAAGGCCAAGCAGTGGATGGACAAGGGAGCCAAGCCCACGGAAACCGTTCGTTCCCTGTTGCAGAGGGTTGGATTCTACGCACAGAGCTAGATCCCCACGCGGATGCGGCTGGGACATAGCGGCCGGCAATGAACCCCGAAGCAGAAGTGGAGGTGCGTTATGTTCAAGGAACTCATCGAGTACATCGCCAAGGCTTTAGTGGATAATCCCGATGCCGTCGACGTGGCCGAGGTCGAGGGAGAGCAGACTTCCGTGATCGAGCTGCGGGTCGCCAAGGAAGACCTGGGCAAGGTCATCGGCAGGCAGGGGCGCACGGCCAGGGCGATGCGCACCATCCTCGGAGCCGTTTCCACCAAGGCGCAGAAGCGGGTCGTTCTGGAAATCCTGGAATAGATTGCCCGGAAGCCTATGTCCCGGTCGGGTTTTCTGACTCTGGGCAGGGTTCGAAAACCGCACGGCCTGAAAGGGGAGTTCCGCGTAGAGAGCTATGCCGACTCCCCTTTTGTTTTTGAGTCCCTGACCCGGCTCTACCTCAAGCGGGATCGGCACCGTCCGGAGAAATTCCTCGTCCAGAGCGTGCGGCACGCTGAGGGACAGCTTCTGCTTCGGCTGGAGGGAATCGAGTCCAGGCAGAGGGCCCTGGAGTATCACAAGGCCGCCATCTGGGTCCGCAAGCGCGATCTTCCCCCTCTGGAACCGGAGGAGATCTATCTTGAGGATCTCGCCGGATTCGCTGTGTACCTGCCGGATCGCTCCCACCTGGGCACTCTGGAGCGCGCGGAGGAGGTGTCCGGACAGGAAATGTGGACCATTCGTACCCTTGAGGGGCGCGAGGTGCTCTTCCCGGCCCGGGAAGAGCTTGTCCCGGAGCTGGATGTCCGCGCGAAAGAGGCGGTCATCGATCCGCCCCCCGGTCTCCTGGAGGTCTACGGGGCAAAGGGATGAGCTGGTCCGGATACCGCATGGGCCTTGGCCTGCGGAGTTCCTGGGTCTCATTTTTTGCGCCTGATCAGCACCCGGCAGGTCTCTCCCAAGCGAACGGGAACCGACACGAAGCGAGCGCATGCACTGCAACATCCTGACCCTCTTCCCGGAATATTTCCCTTCCCCCCTGAGCGCCGGGCTGATGGCGAAGGCAAGGGAAAACGGCATCGTCTCCGTGGATCTGGTCAATCCCCGGGACTATACCCTGGACCGGCACAACCGGGTGGACGGCCGCCCCTACGGCGGCGGCCCGGGAATGGTCATGCAGGTGGAGCCCGTGCACCGGGCCCTGCAGAGCATTTCCCGGCCCGGGAGGAAGCTGATGCTCTCCGCCAGGGGACGGCCGCTGGACCAGGAAATGGTCCGCGAGCTCTCCGGGGAGGAGGTCCTTACCCTGATCTGCGGCCGGTACGAGGAGATCGACGCCAGGTTATTGGAAATCGAGGACATCGAGCCGGTCAGCATCGGGGATTTCGTCCTGGGCGGCGGAGAGGCCGCCGCGCTGTGCCTCCTGGAGGGGGTCTCCCGTCTGCAGCCCCATTTCATGGGCCGGCAGGAGTCCGCGGAGGAGGAGAGCTTCAACCAGGGCCTCCTGGAGTATCCGCACTACACGCGGCCCTCGGAGTACCTGGGGGTCCGGGTCCCGGAGATTCTGCTCTCCGGGGATCACGGCAGCGTGGATCAGTGGCGCAGACGTCAGTCCCTGCTGACCACCCTGCGCCACAGGCCGGAGCTCCTGCAGCGGAGCCGCCTGGAGTCGGTGGACTATGCCTGGCTTCGCCAGCTCTCCTGGAACAGGCCGGGACGCAATCTGTATCCGGTCCTGCTGCACCATCCCGTGGTGAACAAGCACGGGGAGACCTGTGCCGTCTCTTTGACAAACCTGGATATTCACGATATAGCCCGCGTTTGTCGGACCTACGGCTTGGCCCGCTATTACTTGGTGACTCCCCTCCGGGACCAGCAGGAGCTGGCCGGACGCCTGCTGCGGCACTGGGACGAGGACGGACCGGGAGGAGAGGCCAATGCCACGCGGGCGCAGGCCATCGAGCGGGTGAGGGTGCTGACCGATCTGCAGTCGGCGGTGGAAGAGGTCCGCGAGAGATGCGGACAAGAGCCCATTCTTGCCGCGACCAGCGCCAGGGACGAGGGCTCGGCAACACCCGGGGATATACGCCGGCTTCTTCGCAAAAGGCCGGTGATGCTCCTTTTGGGCACCGGACACGGTCTGGCCCGGGAGGTCCTGGAACAAGCGGACGAGCTGTTGCGGCCCATTCGGCCCTTCGGAGAGTACCGCCATCTTTCGGTGCGCTCCGCGGCAGCCATCACCATCGACCGCATTCTCGGGGACGTGTGGTGAGGCCGGGGCCGGAGGTCGGAGATCAGAGATCAGAGGTCAGAGATCAGAGATCAGAGGTCAGAGATCAGAGATC
>CAYFSD010000198.1:0-4444 GCA_964345705.1 uncultured Desulfohalobiaceae bacterium | reverse complement strand
GCGCCGAATCCCGGGGCCCCACCGTATGAAAGGTCATGTCCTCGGCATTGACCATGTTCCCGTCCAGCAGCTTGTTCCACACCATGGTCAGGGTGAATTCCGAGCCGTAGAGCGGGGCGTTCATGTCCCTGAGCAGCCAGGGCAGGGCCCCGATATGATCCTCATGGGCATGGGTCAGCACGATCCCGGCGATCTTGTCCTTCTTCTCCAGCAAAAAATCCAGGCGGGGGATGAGCACGTCGATGCCGTAATGAAAATCCTCCGGGAACATGAGCCCGCAATCGATAAGGACTGCGCTGTCTCGGCTCTCCAGAAGCATGCAGTTCTGTCCGATCTCACCCAGACCGCCCACCGGATAGAGTGTTACCCAGTTGTCTCCTCCTTCCATGACTGTATCTCCAGAAACTCGTTTTGCATCATGCGCCATATCTCCAGTTTCAGGCTCTCCCTGTCCTTTAGCGTATAGCGCTCAGCCGTGTTGATCGGGGAAAGGGCCCGAACCCGCACCGTGCCCGGGCGCAGCCACTTGGCCCCCTTGGGCAGAATCCGGTTCGACCCGTCCAGAACGAGAGGCACCGCGGGGACCCCGCTCTTGAGCAGAACGATGAAGGCCCCGCTCTGAAAGGACAGCAGTCCGCTGGAATCGGTGTTGCGGGTGCCCTCGGGAAAGATGAGCGCGGACTCCCCCTTCCGGACCGAGTCCACCACCCTCTCAAGATCCTTCATCCCCTGCCGCCTGTTCTCCCTGTCCACGGAGAAGTGGCCTGTGTTCGCCATGCCCGGCCCGAAGACAGGGATCCGGAACAGGGACTCCTTGGCCAGGAACCGGGGGCAGAACTCCGGGAACAGGGAAAGGATGATGGGGATGTCCAGATGACTCTGGTGGTTGGCCAGAAAGATGTAGTTGGTGTCCGGATCCAGCTCCGGAAGGTCACACTCCAGCCGCACCCCGGCGACGCGGACCGCCGTCGCCGCCCAGAAGCGCTCCAGCCTGCGGCGCAGGGGCATGGTGCGCGGCCAGCGGCTGAGCAGGATCACGCTCAGGGAAATGACCAGGGTCACCGTGCCGAAAACCGCGAAGAAGACCACGCTGTGCAGCACCGTCTTCACCCGCGCCGCGAATCCCGACTTCGCCTCGCTGCCGGCCATATCCTCCTCTGTGCTCTGGACATCGCTCCGTGAACCCGAGCCCTTCTTCCCGGTTGATGTCCTGCATAACGCAGTTTGTCCCTGGGCACAAGGGGCCGCCGCAGGGCAAAAAAAGCCGCTCCCCGGAGAGCGGCTTTTTTTGCATGCCATGAACGGAAAAAGAGGGCACGCCGTTTTACTGCCGACGATCTATTCCGCCTTTTCCCGGACCTGTTCCAGGATCGCCTCCTGCACGTGGGGCGGGGCCTCCTCGTAGTGATCGAACTGCATGGAGAACATCCCCTGCCCTCCGGTCATGGCCCGCAGATCCGGAGCGTACTGCAGGATCTCCGCCATGGGGGCCTGGGCCCGGATCTCGGTGATGCCCTGGTTCGTCTCATAGCCCTGCACCTTCCCCCTGCGGCTGGAGATGTCCCCGATCACGTCCCCCATGTACTCGTCCGGCACCTCGATGTGCAGGCTCATGATGGGCTCCAGCAGCGTCAGCCCGGCCTTTTCCGCCGCCTTCTTGAAGGCCATGGACCCGGCCACCTTAAAGGCCATCTCCGAGGAATCCACACTGTGATAGGACCCGTCGTAGCAGGTGACCTTGAAGTCCACCACGGGATATCCGGCCAGGATGCCCTTCTGGGCCGCCTCCTGGATCCCCTGATCCACGGCCGGGATATACTGTTTGGGGATCACTCCGCCCACGATCTGGTTGACGAACGCGTACCCCTCGCCGCGCGGCTGGGGCTCGATGCGGATAACACAGTCCCCGAACTGCCCCCTGCCGCCGGTCTGCTTCTTGAACCGCCCCTGGGCGTCCGCCCCGGCCTTAAGGGTCTCCTTGTAGGGGATCCTGGGCTCCTTGAGCCTGGCGTCCACCTTGTTCCGGCGCTTGACTCGCTCCACGGCCATCTCGATGTGCTGCTGGCCCATCCCGGAGAGCAGGATGTCCCCGGTCTCGTCGTTATGCTCCAGCTTGAGGCTCACATCCTCTTCCAGCAGCTTGTGCACGGCCATCATCATCTTGTCCTCGTCCTCCTTGGAGCCGACCAGGGCATAGGACAGCACCTGGGAGGGCAGCTGGGGGGCGGCCAGGACAAAGGGCTCCTTTTCCGAGCAGAGGGTATCCCCCGTGGCCGTGTGCTTCAGCTTGGCCACGGCAACCAGGGCCCCGGGACCCACCTCCTCCTTGCAGGGCTCCTGCTTCTTGCCCACGGGCCACTGCAGCTGGCCCAGCTTTTCCCTGGCCTGCTGCCTGGGATTATGCACCTGCATGTCCGAGGAGATCGTCCCGGACAGGACCCGGAGCATATTCAGCTGCCCGCCAAAGGGGGTGACGATGGTCTTGAACACGAAACAGGCTGTCGGCGCCTCGGAGGTGGAGCCCCTCTCCTCGCCGTTCGTTCCCGGCCAGGAGGCCCTTTCCAGGGGAGAGGGCAGCAGCCGCTGGATCATGTCCAGGATCAGGCCGGCTCCCTTGCCCTCCAGGGACGAGGCGCAACAGACGGGAACCAGCTCCCCGGCGAGGACTCCCTTGCGCAGCCCGGCCCGGGTCTCCTCTGGTCCCAGCTCCCCCTCTTCGAGGTACTTCTCCATGAGCTCCTCGTCGCTCTCCGCGATATTCTCCAGCGCCGTCTCGTACATCTGCCGGGCCGTATCCCGCATCTCCTCGGGAATCTCCCCGGCAGAAACCTTGCCGGTGTCGGGATCAAAGAAGTGGGCCGCGTCCTCCAGCACGTCCACCACGCCCTGAAAGTCCCCAGCCTCGCCCAAGGGGAGATAGCAGGGGACTGGCTTGGCTCCCAGCACATCCCGCATGCCGCTGATGACCTGGTCCGCGTCCGCCCGGTCCCGGTCCAGCTTGTTCACCACCGCCAACGCGGGGAGGCCATAGCTCCGGGCTTCTCGCCAGATCTTCTTGTCCTGCGGCTTGATCCCGCTCACCGCGTCGAAGACGTAGACCGCTCCGTCCGCAGCCGCCATCTGATAGGGCAACTCGCCCTGATAGTTGGTGTCCCCGGGCACGTCGATCACGAAGTGCCGCTGTCCCTCGTGGGTGTACATCGCATACGCGGGCTGGATGCTGCCCCCCTTCTTCACCTCCTCGGGCTCGAAGTCCATGAAGGTGTTTCCGCCCTCGATGCTGCCCATGCGGGTGCTCGCTCCGGAGGCGAAGAGCACCATTTCCGCGAGCGACGTCTTGCCGGCACCGCTGCTTCCAAGCAGGATGAACGTCCTTTGTCCCTGCAGTTCCTTGTCCATGCCAGGCTCCCTTGTCTTGAATGGTGAAACGCCCACCCGCACCGCGACCCTGCGCACCGGAAGCCGGTGCAAGGCCGGCTCCCACGGATCCGCTTCCCTCCAGGCAAAGCCCCGGAAAAGATGCCGGACAGGGAAGAGGATCAGGATATTCACGGTGAATCCTAGGGAAGGAACAAAACGCGTGTCAAGAAGAGAGCCTTAAAAACCCACGGGTGCTGTCCGTTGCTAAGGCCTTCTCCCCCACGGCCTGCCCTGTCGCTTCCCCTGTCCCGAGCCGCTGGCGGCGGCACGCAGCTTCCGGCCATCCAGGCGGCATAGTCCGGACAGGTCCCACGTTGCATCCTCGGGCCATTCGCTTTAGGATTGGTCCTTCCGGAATGCGGGTGAATAATTGCCCCGCACGGAAAAATACCGCGCAAGCGAGGCCAACATGCCCATCATCATGGGAACAGCCGGACACATCGACCACGGCAAGACCACGCTCATCCGCGCCTTGAGCGGTATCGACTGCGACCGGCTCAAGGACGAAAAGAAACGCGGCATCACCATCGAGCTCGGCTTCGCCTTCCTCGACTTCCCTGCCGGGGAACGCCTGGGAATCGTGGATGTCCCCGGCCACGAAAAGTTCGTGAAGAACATGGTTGCCGGAGCCGCGGGGATCGACTTCGTCCTGCTCACCGTGGCCGCGGACGAGGGCGTCATGCCCCAGACCCGGGAACACCTGGAGATCTGCTCCCTGCTCGGCATCGACAACGGCCTGGTCGCCCTGACCAAGACGGACGCCGTGGACGAGGAGCTCCTCGAGCTGGCCACCGAGGACCTCCGGGAATTCCTTTCCCCTACCTTCCTGGCGGATGCGCCGGTCATTCCCGTCTCGGCCCACACCGGAGAGGGCATCGACCGTCTTCGCCAGGCCCTGCAGGACAAGGCCCGCAGCCTGGGCCAGAAGGAAAAGCCGGACATTTTCCGCCTCCCCGTGGACCGCGTCTTCACCATGCGCGGCCACGGCACCGTGATCACCGGCACCCTTGCCTCCGGGGAGGTC
>CAYFSD010000197.1:0-4445 GCA_964345705.1 uncultured Desulfohalobiaceae bacterium | reverse complement strand
GAGACTTTCATTCGCCAAATAGTAGCATCCGGGGGAAGAAAGTCAAACGAGCCCCTCGGTCGAGCCGGGTGTCCGGCTGGATCAGGGAAAATCTCTCATGGGGAATACGGGAGGAGATACGCTGAAAATACGCGACTCCATGGCAGTGGTCATCGGCACCGCGAGCGACTTTGGCATGGCGGAAGCGCCTCCTACTGTAGCCATTTTGCTACACACCTTCATCATCTATGGTAAAAGCCCGTGCCTCTTCATCTTCCGGTAGAGAAGCGTGCGGTGGATGCCCAGTCTCTTTGCGGCCAGGGACTTGTTCTTCCCCGCTTCCCGCAGCGCCTGCTTTAAGGCCTCCTTTTCCGCCCTTGCCATCGCTTCCCGAAGTGTTCCCTGCGCCTGGACAGCGCTTTCTCTTCCCCGACTTCCGCGCAGATGGAAGGGCAGGTCCTCGGGCCCGATCTCCTCGCCCTCCCGAGAAGCCAGAACCCGTTCCAGGACATTGACCAGCTCCCGCACATTGCCCGGCCAGGAGTAGCCCTGCATTAGCGCCTCGGCTTGCGGAGCCATGGGTATTTGGGACAGCCCCGCATCCCGGGCCATTCCATCCAGGAAGTATCGGATCAGAAGGGGGATGTCCTCGGGCCGCTGCCGGAGCGGCGGGATATTCATGCGCATGACATTGAGGCGGTAGAACAGGTCGGTCCGAAAGCCGCCCTCCGCGACCAAGCGTTCCAAATCCCGATTCGTCGCGGCGATAATGCGGAAGTCGGGTTGCAGCACGCGCGTCCCCCCCACTCGCTCGAACTCTTTGTCCTCAATGATCCGCAAGAGCTTGGGCTGCATCTCCAAGGGCAGCTCCCCGATCTCATCCAAAAAGACAGTTCCCTTATCCGCGAGTTCGAACTTTCCCGGCTTGCCCGCGGCATGAGCTCCTGTGAAGGCCCCTTTGACATAGCCGAAGAGCTCCGCCTCCATGAGATCCTTGGGAATGGCCGAGCAATTGATCCGCACAAAGGGATGGATCCTGCGCAAGCTGGCCTGATGGATGGCCTGAGCAAAGATATCCTTGCCGGTTCCACTTTCTCCAGTGATAAGCACCGGGTAGTCGTTGCCGCTGGCCTTGAGGGATTCCTGTTTCAAGGCATCCATTGCCGAGCTGTTGCTGACAATGCTGTCGAAAGTATATCTAGTGGAACGAAGATTGTACAGTCCCTGCTCGTAGAGCCGGACCTTGGACTGCAACATGGAAAGCTCGCTGGCCAGTCTGCCCACGTCGCGCACGTCCTTGAACATAACCTGCCCAAAAACCGCCACCACCCTCCCGTTTCTTCTGATGGGGATCCGCTGGACCACCATGTCCTGCCCCTGGATACGCTGGGTCTTGTTGATTTCAGCCCGACCGGTCCTGGCCACGACATGCATGCGGGTATTGTAAACCACCTCGGTGCAGTGCCTGCCGATCTGCTTTTCCGGATCCAGATTGAGGAACTCCCCGTAGGGCCGGTTCATCAGAAGGACATATCCCTCGGCATCGGTGAGCATGGCCCCGTTATAAATGGCGTCGAAGACGAGCCGAAACATCTCCGGCTGCGTGTCACAATCCCCGCCCAGTCCTGAGTGCCCCACACTCGTTCCGGCTCCGTTCGGCTCCCGCATAGTGGGCCTCCTCGCCTCCTTTTGCGCATTGACATTTTCTATTGTGTAGCAAAGAATCTACATGTAGTAAATGCGCTACATACTCAGGTCTGCCCATTGCGGCCCAACGGAATCCATTTTTTTGTTTCCCGGTGAAAAATAACAGGGGAATTTCCCAAGAGCCGGGAAAAAACGCCTTCTCCGGGTCCGGGGCGTCCTCTACAGGGCAGTTCAGGGCGAACTGGTCCGCATTTTGCTATAGGGGTCGCGGAAAACATCAAACAAGGAGATCGAAGAACATGACAGCATCCCATACCCTGGCTCGGGGAGGAGGCTCCTCCCAGAACATCGTCCTCTCTCCAGACGAGGCGGCCCGGCTTGTCAGGGACGGGGACACGGTCGCAACCGGCGGTTTCGTGGGCACCGGCTTCCCGGAACACCTTGCAGTCGCCCTGGAGGAGCGCTTCCGGGAATCGGAGGGCCCCAGGGACCTGACCCTGATCTACGCCGCCGGCCAGGGCGACGGCAAGGAGCGCGGCCTGAACCATCTCGGCCGCCGGGGGATGGTCCGGCGGGTCGTGGGGGGCCACTGGGGACTGGTGCCCAAGCTGCAAGAAATGGCCGTAAACAACGAGATCGAGGCCTACAACCTGCCCCAGGGGGTCATATCCCACATGTTCCGGGACACCGCCGCCCACAAACCGAGGACCATTACCGAGGTTGGACTGGGCTCCTTTGTGGATCCCCGCAAGGGCGGAGGCAAAATCAACGCCCAAACCAGCGAGGACCTGGTGGAGCTGATCAACTTCGACGGGAAGGAATATCTGGCCTACAAGACCCTTCCCGTTCACGTGGCCCTCTTGCGGGGAACCACAGCCGACACCCGGGGCAATATCAGCATGGAGAAGGAAGCCCTGATCCTGGAGAACCTGGCCATCGCCTCCGCGGCCAGGAATTCCGGGGGCACGGTGATCGTGCAGGTGGAACGGCTCGCCGAGGCAGGCAGCCTGATCGCGCGGGACGTGGTCCTGCCCGAAAGCCTGGTGGACCATGTCGTCCTCTCCGATCCGGAACACCACTGGCAAACCTTCGGTGAGCCTTTTGACTCCTCCTTCAGCGGAGAGATCAAAAAGCCCATGCAATCCATTCCGCCCATGGAGCTCTCCGCGCGCAAGGTCATAGCCAGGCGGGCCGCAATGGAGCTTGGGCCCCAATCCGTGGTGAACCTGGGGATCGGCATGCCCGAGGGCGTGGCCAACATCGCCAACGAGGAGAACATCCTGGGCCACATCACCCTGACCACAGAACCTGGAGTATTCGGGGGCATCCCCTCTGGCGGGCTCAATTTCGGGGCGGCCACCAACGTGGGTACCCTGATCACCCAGCCGGAACAGTTCGACTTCTACGACGGCGGCGGGCTGGACATCGCCTTCCTGGGGCTGGCCCAGGCGGACCGGGAGGGAAACCTCAACGTGAGCAAGTTCGGCTCCAAGCTTGCCGGAGCCGGAGGATTCATCAACATCAGCCAGAAGGCCAAGCGGGTCGTTTTTGTGGGGACCTTCACCGCCGGGGGGCTGGACATCGCCCTGGAAAACGACGAGCTCCACATCCGCCGGGAAGGCAGGCACATGAAGTTCCTGGAGCGCGTGGAGCAGGACACCTTCAGCGCGGAATACGCTGTGGCACGCGAGCAGCCCGTGCTCTACGTCACCGAGAGGTGCGTCTTCCGGCTCACCCCGAAAGGTCTGGAGCTCGTGGAGATCGCCCCGGGAATCGATCTGGAACGGGACGTGATAGCCAACATGGCCTTCAGGCCCCATGTGAGCCCCGAGCTGAGGACCATGGATCCGCGTCTGTTCCGACAGCAGCCCATGGACCTTCGCGGCGTGCTGCTCGCCGGCACGGAAGTAGCGGATCCAGCTAAAATGTGCTAACCGAGAAGGGCTCTCAAAACAAACGCAACGGAAGACTCCGAAAGGCCAGAACGTCAACCCTCGTTCTCAAGGAGTTCATCATGCTGGAAATACGCGATTCAGTCGCCGTGATCACGGGAGCCGCCAGCGGCATAGGCAGGGAGTTCGCGAGCTATTGGACCGAGCATGGCGGCAAGGCAGTGCTCGCCGACCTCACCGAGGAGAGCCTGGAGACCTTCAAGGAGGAGCTGCAGCAGGACGGGGCGGAGGTGATCTCCCGCATCTGCGACGTCACTCAGGAGGAGGACAACGAGCGCCTGGCCCTGGATGCGATCCAGGCCTATGGGACAATCAATCTCGTGTTGCCCTGCGCGGGGATCATCAAGGACGGGCTCTTCCTCTCCCCGGACAAGGAAACAGGCAAGGTCAAGAAGAAGATGTCCCTGCTCGACTTCCAGCAGGTGGTGGACATCAACCTCAACGGCGTCTTTCTCACCGTGCGCGAGTGCGCGGAGCAGATGATCAACTCCGGATCAAGGGGGCTCATCTGCCTGGTCTCCTCCACCAGCGCCCAGGGAACCGCGGGCCAAATCAACTATTCCTCGACCAAGGCGGCCATGGCCACAATGCCTCGGGTGATCACCGCGGAGTTCTTCCGCAAGGGTCTGGCGGAGCGCCTGCGCTGCGTGGCCGTGGCTCCGGGATACGTGGGCACGGAGATGGTGCGCAACATGAACCAGCAGGCCTTGGAGGGAATCCTGGAGAACGTGCCCATCGGCAGACTGGTGGAGCCCTTTGAGGTGGCCTCCTTCATCGGCGAGCTCTACCGCAACGAGGCCCTGGCTGGAGAGGTCTTCCCCATCCACGGCGGACTGCGGCTGGGCTCCCAAGGGTAGCATACGGCAT
>CAYFSD010000196.1:0-4467 GCA_964345705.1 uncultured Desulfohalobiaceae bacterium | reverse complement strand
GGCGAAGCGCACCAGCTCCAGGCTGAAGGGATTGGCCCCCACGATCAGGATGCCGCTCCTCTCGCGCGGGATGGTCAGCCCCAGCCCCGAGGCCAGGGCCTTGCCCGCGAGCGTGGTGAAGGCTCCGGAAAGGAGGATGATCAGAAAGACCGCGTTCAGCATCAGGGTCATCTGCTCCTCCTGCGCGGGGACCATCAACGAGGCGTAGGAGGCCGTGGCGAGGGCCACGATGCCCCGGGGGCCGATGAGGCCGATATAGAGCCGCTCCCGGAGAGTCATCTCGGACCCGAGCAGGGAAATCCAGACCGCGAGGGGGCGGACCACGGCTCCGAGCACCAGGGCCACCAGCAGCATGGCCCAGACCGTATTCCCGGAACGGAAGGGTTCGACGTGGGCGGAGAGCAGGACGAACATGGTGGAGATGAGGATGACCGAGATCTGGTCCTTGAAGTGGCGGATGTGCAGGAGATATTTGCCCCGGAAGCGCGCCAGGGTGAATCCGGCCACCGCCGCGGCGAGGGGGCCCGAGGAGGGGGCGATCAGGTCGGATCCGTAGAACAGGCCCACGGCGGAAGCGAAGGCGATGATCCCCGGCAGGCCCTGCTCGCCGAGCTCGCTCGCCCACGGCAGGATCCACCGGCCCAGGAGGACCCCGCCGAGGCCTCCCAGGAAGATGCCCGTGGAGGAGGCCAGGAGCATCTGCAGCCCCACGGCGCCGACCGCGGAGCTCTCGGCCAGGAGAGCGAATTCCAGGGCCAGGGCCGAAAGCAGCACCCCGAGGACATCGCCCCATGTGGACTCCCACATGAGCAGGATCTCCACTCTGGGCGTGAACCTGACGCTCTTGAGCAGGGGCCCGATAACCGTGGGGCCGGTAACCACGATCAGCGTGCCCAGAACCAGGGAGACCCCCCAGTCCAGCCCCAAAACGAAGCGCCCCAGAAGGGCCGCGCTCGCGGCGGTCAACGGGATGGTCAACCCCAGAATGCGGGGAATGGCGGAGGGAGCGGACCGGAACCCCCGGGACCTGAGGGACAGGCCGCCCTCGAAGAGGATGACCGCCACCACGATCTCCACCAGGATCAGCAGACCGGGGCCCAGCTGTTGGGTGTCGATCACCCCCAGAAACCCGGGACCGGCCGCGAGCCCGGCCAGGAGATAGAACAGGATGGCCGGGATATTGATCCGTCTTGCCGCGATATAGCAGCAGATCCCCAGGACCAGGGCGATCACGATGTACTGCATTCCGTGCGGATGCATAAAGGAGCTCTGTGGGGCTTAGGGGCTCGTCCGAAGGGACTTTCTCCGTTTCAGCCTGTTTCGAAGGGTCTTCTCCAGCTCCACAACAAGGTAAAGCGTCAGACCGAACCCGACGATCCTGCCCCAGGTGAGGGCATCCAGCCCCCTCGTCTCAAACAGGTACTGCAGAGGCGGGGCGTAGGTGAAAAGGATCTGCAGAAGCAGCATGGCCAGCACGGACCAGAGCGCGGCCCTGCTTCCCAGGATGCCTTCCCGATTCCAGCTCGGGGCGTGAATGTACCTGCTGTTGAAGAGGTAGAATATCTGGCCCACCACCAGGGTGTTGATCGCCGCTGTCCCGGCCAGCTCCTGTCCCGCTCCCCGCTCCAGGAGCCAGACATAGTGACCCAGGGCTCCCAGGACCAATAGGACGGAGACGAAGACGATTCTCCAGATCAGAAATCCGGAAATAATCGGCTCATTCCGAGGCCTGGGGGGACGGAGCATCACCCCGGGCTCCGGGGGCTCGAAGGCGAGGGCCAGGGCTAGGGACACCGCCGTGACCATATTGATCCACAGGATCTGAGGCGGAGTGATGGGCAGGGTGAAGTGGCCTTCCGCCTCCATCAGGCCCAGCCCCAGAAGGATGGAGGCAATGATCACCAGTGCCTGGCCTCCGTTTGTGGGCAGGATGAAGAGGATGGCCTTTTTCAGGTTGTCGTACACGGTCCTGCCCTCCTCCACGGCATTGGCGATGGAGGCGAAGTTGTCGTCCGCCAGGACCATGTCCGAGGCCTCCTTGGCCACCTCTGTCCCGCCGCGGCCCATGGCCACCCCCACATCCGCCCTTTTCAGGGCCGGGGCGTCGTTCACCCCGTCTCCGGTCATGGCCACGACCCGCCCATTGGCCTGAATGGCTTCCACCAGACGGAGCTTGTGCTCCGGGCTGGTCCTGGCGAAGACATCCACGTCCGGGACCTTGCGCACCAGCTCCTCCCGGGACATCCGGTCCAGATCCTGTCCGGTCAGGGCGGAGTCCCAGTTTTCGATGCCCAGATCCCTGGCAATGGCCTTGGCCGTGAGCACGTGATCCCCGGTGATCATCTTGACCGTAATCCCCGCGGTCTGGCAGGTGTCCACGGACACGCAGCGGCCAATGAGCATGGCCGCCGCCTTGACCGCCTCCTCCCTCGGCGGATCGATGATCCCAAACAGGGCCAGGAAGGTGAATCCCTCCTCCAGATCGGAAAACTCCAGATTCTGCTTTCCTCCCGGGACCTCCTTCACCGCAAGGGCCAGCAGCCGCTGCCCCCCGGAAGCCACCTCGCGGGCCCGCTCCTGCCAGAAATCCGTATCCAGCGGCTGCTCCTCCTCGGAGACACCCGCCTGGAGGGAACACCTCTCCATTACTCGTTCCGGCGCCCCCTTGAGATAGATCCAGGCCCGGCCCTGATGGTCATGGTGCAGGGTGGCCATGAACTTGTTCTCCGAGCTGAAGGGGATGTTGTCCTTGCGGGGCAGCATTTCCTCTTCCCGCGCCCGGTCCAGTCCCGCCTTGAGCCCGGCCACGACCAGGGCCCCTTCCGTGGGGGAGCCTTCCAGGACCCAGTTTCCGTCGCGCCGGAACACCCCGGCATCGTTGCAGAGCATGGCCCCGCGAAGGGTGCTGAGGAGATCGGGGAAATCCTTGAGGGGATCCACGTCCTCGCCCTCGAGCTGAAAGCCGCCACGCGGCTCGTACCCCACTCCGGAGACCTGGAAACGCCTCTGAGAAGTAACAACGGTCTGCACGGTCATCTCGTTCTTGCTCAGAGTCCCGGTCTTGTCCGAGCAGATGACGGCCACCGAGCCCAGGGTTTCCACTGCCGGAAGCCGCCGGATGATGGCCTTGCGCTTGGCCATCCGCTGCACCCCGATGGCCAGGGTGATGGTCATGATCGCTGGCAGGCCCTCGGGAATGGCCGCCACCGCCAAACCGACAGCTGCCAGGAACATGTCCTCCGGAGCGAAGCCCTGGACCAGGAAACCGAAAAGGAAGGTCAATACGGAGCAGAGAAGGATGGCGGCCGTCAGCCACTGCCCGAAGGTCGCGATCTGCCTGAGCAAGGGGGTTGTCAGGACCCGCACCTCGGACAGCATGGAGCTGATGCGTCCGATCTCCGTCTCCTGACCCGTTCCCGTCACCACACCCCGCCCCTGGCCGTAGGTGACCAGGGTTCCGGAAAAGGCCATGCTGAAGCGGTCCCCCAGGGCCGCCTCCTCTTCCACCTCGGCGGCATGCTTGCTTACGGGCACGGACTCACCTGTCAGGGCCGCCTCCTCGATCTGCAGGTCCTTGACCTCCAGGAGTCGAATATCCGCGGGGATCTTGTCCCCGGGCCTGAGCACGACGACATCCCCAGGCACCAGCTCCTCCGCCGCCAGGGTTCGGAGCTGGCCATCCCTCAGCGCCTGGGCTCGGGGAGCCAGCATCCCCTGTATGCTCTCCAGGGCCCTCTCCGCCTTGCCTTCCTGGATGAAGCCGATGACGGCGTTGACCACGGTCACCCCGAAGATAACCCCCGCGTCCAGCCATTCCCGCAGGAAGAGGGTCACCATCCCCGCCCCCAGCAGGACATAGATCAGCACGTTGCGGAACTGCTGAAAAAAACGCCGCAACGGCCCCCTGCTTCGGGTGCCGGGGAGCCTGTTCGGCCCGGACAGCCGCAGCCGTCTGGAGGCCTCCTCTTCCGAGAGCCCCTTTTCGGAGGTTTCCAGCCTGTCCAGCACCTCCCGCGTCGGTGCGGCGTGCCAGGGAATACCTGACGACCGTTCTTGTGTGTTGTCCATGAAGAACTCTTCTTATCCCATTTCAGAGCCGATGGCCGGTTGATTCAAAGCCCCCGTGCCCGTGGTCGGATCAAAGCGCTGAATAGTTGCCCTCCTCTTTTGTTTTTTTATCGTTCCCACGCTCTGCGTGGGAACGCGTTCCGACCGCTCCCGCGGTCATTCTGGACGCGGAGCGTCCCTGACATGTCCACAGGCAGAGCGTGGGGACAATAAAAGAGGTGGTGCATAGTTGCCTTAGCCTTTTGTTTTTCGTCCGCGGGTTGTCCAATCCGTCTCCCGAGGGTAGTATAGAATACAATCCGGCGAAAGAAAACGCTTTCTTCGTCTCGCTCGTCCCTTCGACACCTGTCCGACGAGGGGAAGAGGACCTATTCAGAGCCGATGGCCAGTTGATTCAAA
>CAYFSD010000195.1:0-4521 GCA_964345705.1 uncultured Desulfohalobiaceae bacterium | reverse complement strand
CCCATCACTTCTTCATACACATCCTCGAAGAGGGGCGGGAACCGTCGGCTCATCTCCTGCAGCAGGGGAAGCATCACCTCCCGGATCTGGGGGTGGGCCGCGCGGGAGCAGCGCAAGCGGAACACGTGCCGCCACTCCCGGAAATTGGCGGTCATGACCACCTCGGTCTTGAGGCTGTTGGGCAGCACCGCGCGGGCCTGCTGCGGGCTGGCCCCCTGGCGCAACAGCTCCATGTACGCGGCCTCGCTTTTCTCCATGGCCTCCCGCCACAGGGCGTACTCCCGGCTGTCCTCGCTCCAGAAGGAGGGCCGGATCACGCTGATCTCGCTGCCGAAGCGCTCCTTGGCGTAGTTGGCGTAGCGGGTGCTCTCCTGGGAGTAGGCCGCCAGGCGGTGCCGGACCAGCTCGTGGGAGACCCCTCGGTCGCAGATGAAGCGCACCGTGCACGAGCCGTGCTCGATCACGCTCTCGTGCCCGGAGCGGACGATGCGCTGGATGAAATCGCCCGCCGCCCCCTCGCGCATCTTGTCCTCGGACTTGTAGCAGGTCCGCCCCGCCCGCTCGATCACGGCCAGGGCCTCGTCCGGATCCGGCATGGAAACGATCTCGTACGTGGGCTCCACGATGCGCATATCCGCTCCTTATCCGCCTCTGCGGGCTCAGCTTTCCCTGCTGGGCTCCCCGCCCAGGCCCATGTTCATGTGCTTGTACGCCTTGCTCGTGGCCACGCGCCCCCTGGCAGTGCGCTTCAAAAAGCCGCATTGGATGAGGTAGGGCTCGTAGATCTCCTCCACGGTCCGCACCTCCTCGGCGCAGGCGTTGGCAATGGTCTTGACCCCCGCCGGGCCGCCGCCGAAATGCTTGATCAGGGCGGAGAGTATCTCCCGGTCCATCTGGTCCAGGCCCAGGGGATCCACGTCCAGCCGGGTCAGGGCCTGCTTGGCCAGCTCGCTGTCGATGGCCTCTTTGCCCTCCACCATGGCGAAGTCCCGCACCCGTCGCAGCAGGCGGTTGGCGATCCGGGGCGTGCCCCGGGAGCGGCGCCCTATTTCCAGGGCCCCCTCCTCGGTGATCCGGGTCTGCAGGATGTCCGCGGAGCGCTGTACGATGGTGGCCAGATCCTCGGGGGAGTAGAAGTCCAGGCGGAAGATCACCCCGAAGCGGTCCCGCAGGGGCGAGCTGATGAGCCCGATCTTGGTCGTGGCCCCCACCATGGTGAAGGGCTCCAGGTCGATCTTGACCGTGCGCGCCCCCGGCCCCTGGCCGATGACCAGATCGATCTTGTAGTCCTCCAGGGCGGGATAGAGGATCTCCTCCACCGAGGGGGGCATGCGGTGGATCTCGTCCACGAAGAGGACATCGTGGCGCTGCAGGTTGGTCAGGATCGCGGCCAGGTCCCCGCTCTTCTCCAGCACCGGCCCGGAGGTGCTCACCAGGTTCACCCCCAGCTCGCCGGAGATGATCCGGGCCAGGGTGGTCTTGCCCAGCCCCGGGTTGCCGTAGAACAGGGTGTGGTCCATGGCCTGGCCCCGCTCCAGGGCGGAGCGGAGGAAGACCCCCAGGTTGTCCCGCAGCTCCCTCTGGCCGATGAAGTCCTCGAGCCGAACCGGCCTGGTCTGCTCGTCGGGGCGTGGCGACGCGTCGTTTTCCTGATTCATCCGCTTCCCGCGCGATTACCTGTTTCATCCGATCCGCGACGGATCAGCCCTGGGTACGATTTTTCCCCGCCAGCCGCTTCAGCCCGCTGCGGATGGCCTCCTCGGCCATGAGCTCCGGGTCCTGATTCAGGATCTCCTTGAGCACGGGAGCGGCCTCGTCCTCGGAGTAGCCCAGGTTGACCAGCCCGGACAAGGCCTCGGAGAATGGGGTCGCCTCCCGGCTCCGCGCCTCGCTAGGTGCGGCGGCGAAGCCGGCTGTGGAGAGGTCGTGACCCAGCTTGTCCTTGAGCTCCCACACGATGCGCTTGGCTGACTTGGGCCCGATCCCCTGCACCCGGGTCAGGGCCTTGGCGTCCTCCCGGGCCACTATATCCCCGATCTCCTCTGGATCGAAGGTGGAGAGGATGGCCAGGGCGGTCCTGGGTCCCAGCTTGCTCACAGAGGTGAGCAGGGAAAAGCTCTTCTTCTCCCGCCGCTCGGCGAAGCCGTAGAGCTCAGGGCCGTCGTCCCTGTACACGGCGTGCACGTGAAAGGCCGTCTCCCCGCCGGGCTGGGGGAGGCGCTGCAGCGCGGGACGGGTCAAAAACAGCTCGTACCCCACCCCCGAGGGGGTGAGCACGGTGCATCCGTCCTCGTTCGCGTCCAGGAGGGTTCCCTGCAGATAGGCGATCATCAGCGCACCTCGCGAGACCCCGGAATCAGCTGTTTCCCGCCCGGCTCATCCTGGCGGTGAATCTGCGGGCGTTCAGATGGCTCACCGCGGCGGCCAGGGCGTCGCTGCAGTCCCTGGACCAGTGCGTCCCGGAGACGCCCAGGATGCGCTGCACCATGAAGGCCACCTGATCCTTGTTCGCTCGGCCCTGGCCCACCAGGTTCTTCTTGATCACCGAGGGCTCGTAGGTGTGGGCCGGCAGCCCCATGTAGGAACAGGCCACCAGGGCCGCGCCCCGGGCCTGGCCCAGCTTCAGGGCGGAGGAGCTGTTCCGGGAAACGAAGACGTCCTCCACCGCCGCCTCCAGCGGGGCGTGCTCAGCGATGATCTCGGTCAGCCGGGAGAAGATGCGCCCCAGGCGGTCGCTCAGCGCGTCCTCCCTCCCGGGGCGGATGGTCCCCGCCTCGAGCAGTGAGGCGACCCCGGAGCGCTCCGCCACCAGGCCGTACCCGGTGCAGCGGCTTCCAGGATCCAGCCCGATGACCCGGTATTCCCCGTGGCTGGTGAGCGGCGATTCAGCCAAGGCTAGTTCCTGAGCTCATCGTAGAGCTCGTCCGGAATCTCGAAGTTGGTGTACACCTTCTGCACGTCGTCGTGGTCGTCCAGCTGCTCGTAGAGCTTGAGGGCCTTCTCCGCGGTGTCCCTGTCCAGGCTCATGTAGGTGTGGGGGATCTTGGCCACCTCGGCGCTCTCCATCTCGATCCCGGCCTCCTGGAAGGCCTGCTTGGCCTGCATGAAGTCCTCCGGAGAGGTGCGCACCTCCCAGTACTGACCGTCGTCGATCACGTCTTCCACTCCGGCGTCCAGCCCGGCCTCGAGAAGATCGTCCTCGCTGTACTTGCTCTTGTCGAAGGAGAGCACCCCGAATGTCTGAAACATCCAGCTCACGCAGCCGTGTTCGCCCAGATTGCCTCCGCCCTTGCTGAAGATCTTGCGGACCTCGGACACAGTGCGGTTCTTGCTGTCCGTGACCGCCTCCACGAGCAGGGCCACCCCGCCGGGACCGTACCCCTCGTACGCGACCTCCTCAAGGGTGCCGGAGGTGATCTCCCCGGTGCCCTTCTTGATCGCGGTATCGATCTTGTCCTTGGGCAGGTTGATGGTCTTGGCCGAGTCGATGGCCATGCGCAGGCGGGGATTCATGTCCGGGTCCCCGCCGCCGAGCTTGGCCGCGAGCATGAGCTCGCGGGTCGCCTTGGTGAACATCTTGCCCCGCTTGGCGTCCTGCCGCCCCTTGCGGTGCTTGATATTCGCCCACTTGCTGTGTCCAGCCATTATTCCTCCTTATCGAGCTGATCTGAATCGACTTCCCTGCGGCCGAGCCCCAGGAGAAAATTCTCCTTGCTTTCGCTGCGGGAGCCCTTGGGCTTGAAGCTCCGCACCCGGGTAAAGACCGTCTTGAGCTCCTTGCGGAAATCCGGAACGTCCGGGCCCTCGAAGACCTTGATCACCACGCTGCCCCCGGTGAACAGATGCTGCCTAGCGTGCTCCAGGGCCCGCTCCGCGAGCTCCAGGGACAGGGCCTGGTCCCGGATCTTGATCCCCGTGGTCAAAGGGGCCATGTCGCTCAAGACCAGATGAAACCCCTTGTAGCTCCGGAGCACTTCCTCCAGCTCTTCGCCGCCATGAAGCACATCCGCCAGATGAAAGGCCACGTTGTCCGGGAGGACCTGCTCCGGCTCCGCCCGATCCACCGCGAGCACCCGGCCCTTGTCGCCGACCCTGTTGCCGGCGAACATGCTCCAGGAGCCGGGATAGGCCCCCAGGTCGAGCACGGTCTGGCCCTTGCGCAGGAGCTGGAACCGCTTGTCCATCTCCTGGAGCTTGTACACCGACCTGGCGGGATACTGCTCCTGCTTGGCCCTGTTGAAATAGTGGTCCCTGTATTTCTTCATACACCCTGCTTGGCAGCGGTTGCTGCTTTCGCCGCCCTTATAACCCAATTTGGGCCTGAAGCCAAGGCAAGGGCGGTCGGGGTCTTGACGGGGGCACAAGGATCTGTTTAATATAGCGAGTTCGCAGTCGGGAGGACCATTTCCCGTTGCGGATCTTTGTGGGGACGTAGCTCAGTTGGGAGAGCGCCGCCTTCGCACGGCGGAGGTCGTGGGTTCGAGTCCCATCGTCTCCACCATGAGAAAAGGGGTTACGGTT
>CAYFSD010000194.1:1251-4528 GCA_964345705.1 uncultured Desulfohalobiaceae bacterium | reverse complement strand
CTTCAACCCGTATCGCTTCTGCCGCCGGACTTGTGCAGCAGGCGGCAGTCCTCGATGACCATGTGCCGCTCCACCGCCTTGCCCATGTCGTACAGGGTCATGGCCGCGGTCTGAGCCGCGACCAGGGCCTCCATTTCCACGCCCGTCGCGGAGACGGTCCGGGCCTCGGCCTCGATGCGCACGCTATGGGTCTCCCGCTCCAGCTCGAAGCGGATCTCCACGCTGGTCAGGAAAACGGGATGGCACAGGGGAATGAGGTGCGCGGTCTTCTTGGCCGCCTGGATTCCGGCGATCCGCGCGGTATTCAGCGCGTCCCCCTTGGGCAGGGCGCTCTGCTCCAGGCGCTCGAAGGCCTCCCGGCCCAGGCGGATGCGGGACTGGAACACGGCCCGGCGCTCGGTGTCGGGCTTGTCCCCGACATCCACCATGCGCACCGATCCGTCCTGGTTCAGATGGGTCAGCTCCCTATCCATGTTCCCCCATGGCCCGCTTGAAGAAGGATCTCACCCGGTGGCGCCCCTTCTGCTCCTCGAGCTCGGCGAATTCCTGCAGGAGCTCCTCCTGCCGCTTGCTCAAATGAGTCGGGGTCTTCACCGTGACGTGGACAATGAGATTGCCCGTCCTGTTGCTGTTCACGTAGGGCACGCCCAGTCCCTTGAGCCGGAAGGACTGCCCGCTTTGGGTCCCCTTGGGGATCTCCAGGCTCACGCTGTCATCAAGGGTGGGCACTTCGATCTTGTCTCCCAGGGCCGCCTGGGCGAAGCCAAGGTCGATCTCGGTGTGCAGGTCCTGCCCCTTGCGGCTGAAAGTGGGATGCTCCTCAACGTGGATGACCACATAGAGGTCGCCGTTGGGGCCGCCGTGGGTTCCGGCCTCGCCTTCCCCCTGCAGCCTGAGGTGATTGCCGTGATCCACGCCCGCGGGGATGGTCACGGTGAGGTCCTTGGTCTGGTGAACCGTTCCCTTGCCCTTGCACTTCTTGCAGGGATGGCTGATGACGCGGCCCTCGCCCTTGCAGATGGGGCAGGGCGTGGCGATGCGGAACAGGCCCTGCTTCTGCACCACCTGCCCCTGGCCTCCGCAGTGCTTGCAGGTCTCGGCGGAGTACCCCGGCTCGGCTCCGGATCCCTGGCACGTGTCGCAGGTTTCCTCCTTGGGGATCTGCAGCTCCACTTCCGTGCCCTTGACCGCCTCCTCGAAGGAGATGGTCAGGTTGTAGCGCAGGTCGGCCCCCTGCTGTGGACGCGGGCCTCTGCGCCCCCGGCCTCCGCCGCCGAAGCCGAAGAAGCTGTCGAAGATGTCGCTGAAGGTGCTGAAGATGTCCTCCGCCGAGCCATAGCCTCCGAATTGCGATCCGTTCATCCCCTCGTGGCCGAAGCGGTCGTAGGACTGGCGCTTCTGCGGATCGCTCAACACCTCGTAGGCTTCGGAGGCCTCCTTGAAGAGGTGTTCGGCTTCGGGATCATTGGGATTGCGGTCGGGATGGTTCTCGAAGGCGATCTTGCGATAGGCCTTCTTGATTTCCTCCGCGCTGGCCTGGGCCGACACGCCGAGGATCTCGTAATAGTCGCGTTTAGCCATACCTGATTGGACCTCGGTGCAGGATTGTGTTGTCTGGGTTCGAAACTCGGCTCTCACCGTTATTCCGGAGAGAAGCACCCAGGGGGTGGCAGGGGCGCCTTCCGGGCACCGGAACGTTCACATCCCTGCTTTGCCTCCGGAATAAGCTCTGGGGCCCTGTTTGGGGCACGCGGGGAAAGCGTCCTATGCTTCTTCGCTTTCTTCGCTCTGCCCCAGGGAAGGCCGCTCGCGGTCCAGATTGATGCCCACCTCGGGGATGGATTGCTTCAGTCTGACCTTGCCCGCGGCGATCTCCCGGAGCGCGGTGACCACTTCCTTGTTGTCCGACTCCACCAAGGGCTTGTACCCCTGACGGTACATCTTGACCCGCTGAAATGCCAGCTGGGCCACCACGAATCGGTTGTTGACCTGACTCAGAGCGTCTTCGACAGTAATACGGGCCATGGGATCCTCCCTCAACTCGTTGTCCGGTCGGAATTTTCCGCCGGAGGACATGCCTCGTTGCGCGGCCGCGCTCGCGCGTTGACACAAGAGCGGCTGCGGTTTACGGACAAGTGGCTTGTTCGGCGTGAGTCGCCGGCTCGGATTCTTCCCGCAAAGCCGTGAATGCCTCCCTTCGGCGCCACAGGCGGAAAGGGGGGCAATAGGTGCATTCCCGGGAACCGCTCCCGCGAAGCCTTTACTATGGCCTTGCGGCTTCGGGGGGCGTGGGGCGTCCGATAGGCGAGTGGCGTGATCCAGCAGCGAATGGCTCGCCTGCTCCAGTGGGGTGGCAGTGGCATGTGCCGCCGCGCAACAAAAAACCTATAAACACAGAAGCGGTGGTCGTCAATAGCACGCTCTCCCTTTCCGGGCTTCCTTCTCGGGGAACACGCTCCGCTTGGGCGTCCGCGCAGGAAAAACAATCCAGTATCGAGAGCCTGTTCTGTCCCACTCGCTGATTGCGATGCACGAATTATGGCGCGAAGAAAAAAGCTGACCTACACGCAGAAGGCCTGCCTGTCCAAGGCGGGAAAGCTCATGTACCGCAACGGGATGCTGTGGCCCGGGGCCAGGATCGGCGTCGCCGTTTCCGGGGGAGTGGACAGTTTTCTCCTGCTGCAGATCATGCTCCTGCACCGCATCCGGCTTCCCTTTTCCGTGCAGCTGATGGCCCTGCACATCAATCCCGGATTCGATCCGGACAATCACCGCCCCCTGCGCGACTGGCTGCGGGAGAACGGCATCGCCGGCCATCTCGAGGTGGGAGATATGGGGCCCAGGGCCCACAGCCAGGAGAACAGGAAGCGCTCCCCGTGCTTCTTCTGCAGCTGGCGGCGGCGGAAGCGTCTGTTCAAGCTGGTCAAGCACTACGGATTGACCCATGTCGCCCTGGGGCACAACGCGGACGATCTGACGGAGAACTTCTTTCTCAACCTCGCCTATTCCGGCCGCGTGGAGGGGATGTTCGGCAAGGAAACCTTTTTCGGCGGGGAATTCCAGCTCATTCGGCCGCTGCTGCTTTTGCCCAAGAAGGACATCCGCAAGGCGGTGCGGGAATGGGGGCTGCCGGTCTGGGAAAATCCCTGTCCCTCCAAGGACGCCACCAAGCGGACCGAGATCTCCGAGTGGCTGGAGAGCCTCTGTGGAGGGGACAGGCGGATCAGGAAGAATATCTACAGCGCCCTGACCAGATGGCAGATGGAGCAGGATACAC
>CAYFSD010000194.1:0-1151 GCA_964345705.1 uncultured Desulfohalobiaceae bacterium | reverse complement strand
TACCGGTCACGATGTGCAGTAAAAAGGTGCCTATGAGCATCTCCAGCGATACAGCTCCTCCCATCGGCCCGGACCAGCCCTGGCTTGCCCCGCTGGCCGGATTCTCCGACCTTCCCTTCCGCGTGCTCTGCCGGGAATACGGGGCCGCTGTGGCCTGTACGGAGATGGTCAGCGCCAAGGGGCTGGTCTACGGCGGGGAGGGCAGCTGGGACCTGGTCCGCAGCATTGCCCGTGTTCCCCAGGACAGCCCGCTGGTGGTGCAGATCTTCGGAGCGGAGGTCTCCTTCCTCCGGGAGGCGGTACGGCGTCTGATGGATTTGGGGGCCCGCTACTTCGATCTCAACGCCGGCTGTCCGGTGAAGAAGGTGGTCAAGACCGGGGCCGGCGCCGCCCTGCTCCGGGATGGCGGCCATCTGGCGCACATCCTGCAGGGGATGGTGGACCTTGCCGGAGCGGGACACGTGGGGGTCAAGCTCCGCTCGGGCGTGAGCGAGGCGGAGTTCGTCAACGGACCGGCCGCCAGGCTGGAGGGAATCGGCCTGGGGTGGGCCACCCTGCATCCGCGCTCCGCGGCGCAGGGGCTTGCCGGGGCGGCGGACTGGAGCCATCTGGAGAGGCTGCGGGAGCGCGTCCGGGTCCCGCTTCTGGCGAGCGGAGACCTCTTCTCCGCCGCGGACGGGCTGGCCTGTCTCCAGCGAAGCGCCGCGGACGGGGTCATGTATGCCCGCGGGGCTATGAGCAATCCGGCTGTCTTTCGGGATTTCCGTCGCGCCCTGCACAACGGCGGGGAGGGGAGCGAGGCCCTAGGGCAGAGGGAACGCCTGGAGGCGGCCCATCGGCACGTGGCCCTGTGCCGCCGCTACGCGGACACCCGGAAGAATCTGCTCAAGATGCGCACCATCCTGCCCAAGTACCTCAAGGGATTCCCCGGAGCCAGCTCGATCAGGAGCCGGCTGGTCCGAGCCCGTTCCTGGGAGGAGATCGAGGCCCTGCTGGGGGAGCTGGCTCCGGGAGAGACGGATCCCCCTTTGCCGCACGGCTCAGGGTCAAAGCGTGCAATATCCTGATTTTGCTTTTCGGCGGGAGAGGTAGGGAAAACCAGGAGAGGATGCCATATGCCGCGGGTCATACGTGCCGCTACAGCCGGTTTC
>CAYFSD010000193.1:0-4558 GCA_964345705.1 uncultured Desulfohalobiaceae bacterium | reverse complement strand
CCCGAGCTGGAGCCGGTCACCTTTTTTCGCAGCACCCTGTGCCTGGGGCAACCCGCCCCGGATTTCTGAGCCGGAGACTCGCCTCATCCGCATAACGTATGGCCCCCAAGAAGAAACTGTGCTAATTTCTGGCCGGTGTCGTCTTTCCTCCCTCTCCCGTGGCGGAAAAAATGGCTCCCTTGGCGTTCTTTGCGACTTGGTGGTTCAAAAACAGAGAAGTACGCTTGAACCCGGCGCTCCCAAAAAAACTATCCACCTGAATCACCCCGAGGAACCGAGACCCCAGACTATGAGCAAGAAAGCCGATGCCGCTCTGGCCCGGATCAGGAATGTGGGCACCATCGCACACATCGACGCGGGCAAGACCACCTGGACGGAGCGGGCCCTGTTCGAGGCCCACCGCATCCACCGCATCGGGGAGGTCCACGAGGGCACGGCGACCATGGACTACATGCCCGAGGAGCAGGAGCGGGGCATCACCATCACCTCGGCCTGCACTTCGGTGACCTGGCGGGATCTGCGGATCAACATCATCGACACCCCCGGGCACGTGGACTTCACCATGGAGGTGGAGCGCTCCCTCCGGGTCCTGGACGGGGCGCTGGGCGTCTTCTGCGCGGTGCACGGGGTGGAGCCGCAGAGCGAGACCGTGTGGCGCCAGTCCGAGCGGTATCACGTGCCCAAGATCGCCTATGTGAACAAGATGGATCGCCCCGGTGCGGACTTCGAGGCGGTGCTCCGCGAGCTCGGGGACAAGCTGGGGGCCAGGCCCTTGCCCCTGCAGATCCCCGAGGGGCAGGGAAGCGAGTTCGCCGGCATCCTGGATCTCCTCCGCCTCAGATTCCTGCGTCCCGGTTCTGCGGACAGGCAGGGGGAGCGGACGGAGGAGGTGGACCTCTCTTTGGATCAGAGGGAGCGGGCCCTTGCGTGGCGGGAGAGGCTCATCGAGGCGCTCGCGGAGGAGGACGAGGCCCTGCTGGAGCGCTATCTGGCCGAGGAGGCGATTCCGGCCGAGGATCTGGTGCGCGCTATCCGGGAACAGACCCTCCATCTGCGGGGCGTGCCCGTGCTTTTGGGCTCCGCGCTGAAGAACATCGGGGTCCGCCCCGTGCTGGACGCGATCTGCGATTTCCTGCCCTCCCCCCTGGAGGTCCCCCGGATTCAGGGCGTGGATCCCGAGAGCAAGGAGCCGGTCTCCTTTCCCGTTTCCACGCAGGCCCCGCTCTCGGCCCTGGTGTTCAAGATCAGCCTGGAGGGTGGGCGCCTGCTCGCCCTGATGCGCATCTATTCCGGCACCATCCGGGCCGGGGACATGGTCTCCATCCCCGGCAAGGAGGTGACCCGGCGCGTTTCCAGGCTCTTCTCCCTTCACGCCGGGCGCAAGGAGCGGCTGGACCGAGCCGGGGCCGGGGAAATCGTGGCCGCGGCCGGCCTGAAGGAGGCGGGCACCGGAGACACGCTGTGCAGCGAGGAGCATCCCATCCTCCTGGAGCGGATCGAGGAGTACAGGCCGGTCATGTCCCTGGCCCTGGAGCCGCGCAACGCTCCGGAGGAGGAAAAGCTCCTCCAGGCCCTGGACAAGCTGGTCCTCGAGGACCCCACTCTGTTCACCGAGCGGGACGAGGACACGGAGCAGATCATTCTCTCCGGAATGGGCGAGCTCCATCTGGAAGTGGTCCTGCATCGGCTACGGCGGGAGTTCGGCGCGGACTTCCGTGCGGGCAGGCCCCGGGTGGTCCGCCGGGAGACCGTCCTGCAAAAGGCGTCGGCGGAGGAGACGGTTTCCCGGGAGCTCGGCGGAGTGCTGCATGAAGGCCGCGTTGCTCTCCAGGTCGAGCCCGTGGAGCGGGAGCGGGCGAGCGAGGTCCGCTTCGAGCTGCGGGAGGAAAGCGGGCTGGAGCCCTGGGGGGACGAGGTGGAGCGGGCCCTGCGGGACGGGCTGCAGAGCGGGGTGCTCCAGGGCGCTCCGGTCCAGGGGGTCCTGGTCCGTGTGGTGGATCTGGGGCCTCCGGGAGATGCGGCCAGCGAGGCGGGGTACCACATGGCTGCCGCGGGCGCTTTGAAAAAGGCGCTCCAGGCGGCCCGTCCGATGCTCATGGAGCCGGTTATGAGCCTGGAGGTCGTGGTCCCGGAGGATTTCGTGGGCGAGGTGGTGACCCTGCTCGGGGCCAAGGGGGGCAAGGTGGAGAGCATGGAGAACTCGGCTGAGGGCAAGGTGGTCCATTCCCTGGCTCCCTTGAGCAGGCTCTTCGGCTTCTCCACGGAGCTTCGCTCCGCGACCCAGGGACGCGGCACCTTCTCCATGCACTTTCATCGCTTCGACGTCCCGGAATAGATCAAGGAGCGGATATGAGAACACAGGAGTTCAACAGGCTGGTGGTGGTGTCCAATCGCTTGCCTGTGGTGCTCAAGCCCAAGGGTGATACCTGGGAGCTCAAGCCGGGCTCCGGGGGTCTGGTGACCGCTCTCGCCCCTGTGCTGGGCGAAATGGGAGGGCTGTGGATCGGCTGGTCCGGCACGGTCGCGGATGAGACCATGGACGAGCCCATGAAGCAGTTCGCCAGGGAACAGGGCTACACCCTACATCCCGTGCCCCTCTCCAACGAGGATATCCAGGGCTATTACTACGGTTTCTCCAACGAGGTCCTGTGGCCCCTGCTGCACGGGTTCCACACCCGGTGCACCTTTGAGCCCTGGTACTGGACCAAGTACCAGGAGGTGAACCGCATCTTCGCCAGGGAGATCGTGGAGGCCACGCAGGAGGACGACTACATCTGGGTCCACGACTATCACCTCATGGACGTGGCCGCGGAGCTCAAGGGCATGGGGGCCAAGCGGCGCATGGGCTTTTTCCTGCACATCCCCTTCCCCAGCCCGGAGATATTCCTCAAGCTGCCCTGGCGCCGCCAGATCCTGACCGCAATGCTGGAGTTCGAGCTCGTAGGCTTCCAGACCCAGGCCGACTGCATCAACTTCCTGCACTGCCTCCGGGCCCTGTGTCCCTGGGTGGACCACGAGGAGTCGGGGAACCTGCTGCGCATCCGCTGCGAGAGCCGCGCGGTGAACGCGGGATGCTTTCCCATCAGCATCGACTTCGAGCAGTTCGAGGAGCAGGCCAAGTCCAAGGAGGTGGAGCACAAGACGGCCAAGCTCAATCTCTTCCATCCCGACCAGCAGCTCATCCTCGGCGTGGACAGGCTGGACTACACCAAGGGGATCCCGGAGCGGCTCATGGCCCTGGACAAGGCCCTCTCCCTCTATCCCGAGCTCAGGGAGCGGATCTCCCTCTTGCAGCTTCTGGTGCCCAGCCGGGAGGAGGTGGCCGAATACAAGGCCCTCAAGGAGGAGATCGAGCGGATGGTGGGCGAGATCAACGGCCGCTACACCCAGCCGGGCTGGATGCCCATCCACTATCTCTACCGCAGCTTGGAGCGCCAGGAGCTGGTCTCCTTCTATCAGGCCTCGGGCATGGCCCTGATCACCCCGCTCTGGGACGGGATGAACCTGGTGGCCAAGGAGTACTGCGCCTGCAATCACCGGGAGGAGGGGGCGCTCATCCTCAGCGAGTTCGCCGGGGCCGCCTCCCAACTTTATCAGGACGCCATTCTGGTCAACCCCTATGATGTCAACGGCGTGGCCGAGGCCATCCGCCGCGGGTTCTACATGCACGTCTCGGAGCGCCAGGCGCGCATGTCCCGCCTGCGCTCCACCATTCGCACCTACGACATCCATTTCTGGCTAGAGTCCTTTCTCCAGGCGGCCTTCGAGGGACAGGCCCTGGAGTATCCCCGTGACGGGCTCAGAAGCTATCTGCCCAAGATCAGCTAAGGTGCGTGATGGAGCGATTCAGCAAACGGAGCCTGGGACAGAACTTCCTGGTGGACCCGAATGTCGCGGCCAAGATCGTGGACCACCTGGAGATTCGGGGGGCGGACACCGTGCTGGAGATCGGTCCCGGAAACGGGGCCCTGACCGGGCTGCTCGCGCAACGGGCCACAAGAGTGCTGGCCCTGGAGAAGGACCGGGATCTGGCCCGGAAGGTCAAGGCCCGCTGGCCGGAAGTGGGCGTGCTCAACGCGGATGCCCTGGATTTCGACTGGGAGCGCCTGGAGGGGCGCGTGGAGCGGGTCGTGGGGAACCTCCCCTACAACGTGGCCTCTCCCATCATGTGGGAGCTGGCCCGCCACGGACGGGGCCCGGAGCGGATGGTCTTCATGGTGCAGAAGGAGGTGGCCCGTCGAGTGGCTTCCCCCTCGGGATCCCGGGAATACGGGGGGCTCAGCGTGTGGATGCAGTCCTTTTTCCGAGTGGGGTACGGGTTCGACGTGAGCCGGAATGTGTTCCAGCCACGACCCAGAGTGACCTCCGCAGTGCTCCTTCTCGAGCCGCTTCCCGCTTCGCGGAGGCCGGCGGATCCGGAGAGGCTCTCCCGGCTGATCCGGCTCTGCTTCCAGAAGCGACGCAAGCAGCTGGGCCGCATCCTGCGGGGGCGCTGGAACGAGACCGCGGCGGAATGGTTTCGGGAGCAGGGCCTGGATGCAAGGAATCGTCCCGAGGA
>CAYFSD010000192.1:0-4560 GCA_964345705.1 uncultured Desulfohalobiaceae bacterium | reverse complement strand
GGGGGCGACCAGAGGCGCGATCCTGCCCCGGTGGTAGCGGCAGTTTCAATTCACGCCCCCGCGCAGGGGGCGACGGCATTCTGGATGCCGAGAGCGGCGATATAATTGATGTTTCAATTCACGCCCCCGCGCAGGGGGCGACAGCTTCAGTCTCAGCTCGCGACACACAAGGATCGCGAATGCCGATTCCGCGAAAGTTATTCTTTACTATCCGATAATTGGCATACATTGAATCCCTCATTTATAACTTGCCGAAATCAAGGGATTAATTGATCCGCGAAACCTCCCGGCAAACCATGTACGCCTCGGGTTCGCGACAAGCCTCTCAGACCACGAGAGGCCCTTCCGGATCATATCCCGTCTCGATGCCAATGTGCTCTACTCGCCGCTTCCAATTGGATCCAAGGAAGTAGAACCGTATGCTGTCCCTGTCATGAGCTATCTCCTGCACCAGCTTATGGCGCAGCGCGGTCCATTCCGCCGGATCCACCAGGCATTCAAAGACGCTGTACTGCACCCTCTGGCCGTAGTTCTGGCACACTTTGGCCACGCGCCGCAGGCGCCTTGCCCCCTGCGGATCCTCGGTATTAACGTCGTAGCTCACGAGCACCAGCATCAGGTCCTCCAGAGATAGGGAGGATAAGCCTCCAAATCGCCACGAATGTATCTGGCCAAAAGGAGCGCCTGCGCAAAGGGAAACAGGCCCAGGGGCATCCTCTCCCTGAGGAAGGGATGCTCCATCTCCTGTTGCTTGCGTTTCTGATAGGCCACGAGGACCTCCTTGCGCGTGTCCTCGTCCATGGTCACGGCCCCCGAGCCGGAGGTCTCGAAGCCCCCGGCTTTCACCTGCCCCCGGTTGATCATGGACAGCACGAGCCTGTCCGCGACAGCCGGACGGAACTCCTCCAGCACGTCCAGGGCCAAGCTGGGCCGCCCCGGACGGTCGCGGTGCAGAAAGCCCACTTCCGGATCGAGCCCCACGCTCTCCAGGGACGAACGAATGTCATGCAGAAGAAGGGTATAGACAAAGGAGAGGAGACAGTTCACCGGATCCAGCGGGGGCCTCCTGTTCCTCCCGGTGAAGGCGAAGGCTTGCTCGTCGGAGGCGAGAAGATGATCAAAGACACCGAAGTAGGTTCGAGCCGCCTCCCCTTCCAGTCCCCGGATGTCCTCCAGGGTGGCCGCGGATTGCAGGCGCCTTATGGCGTAGCCAAGGGAGTCAGCGGCCCGATCCAGGCTCTCGGAGGTGTCTCCCTGCCTATCGCGGGCCACTCGGCGCAGCAGAGTGCGGGAATTGACCAGCTTGCCGCTCAGCACGGAACGGGCGACGGAAAGGCTCCTGCCTTCGTCATCCGCCATGCGGAACTGGTTCCTGCGCAATATCACATTGCCCGAAGCGGAGCCCACCGCCTTGGCCAGGAAGCGTCCATTCTCCGTGAGAAAACTCACGCTGACATCGTGCTCAGCGCACATGCCCAACAAAAAAGGGCTGACGGACACCTGACCGAAACAGACCACTCCGTCCAGGTTGCGCACGGGAATCTGGAACTTCTTTTCCTTCTCCGACCGCACCACCAGGCTCTCGCCCTCCTTGGCCAGATAAGCCCCCTGGGTGGTGACGAAGAGGGTATTCTGCAGCTTTTTCACGACTCCTGCTCGATGTTTGACAGATAGTTACTTATGGATCGCTTGCGGACTCCGGGAAGGCAGATCTCCGCCAGAGAACATCTGCGACACCTGGGCCCCTGTTCAGCCGGCGGCAGATCTCCAGAGGAGATGAGCTCCCGGGCCCGCAAGGCGGCCTCCTTCGTCCGGGAACGAAGCCTCTGGTCCAACTCCACGAGCTCCCGTTTTCTCGGCTGATCATAGTAGATCGCCCCCAGCGGAACCGCCACTCCCAGCATCTCCTCCAGACACATGGCCTGGGCGCAGAGCTGCACCCGATCCCAGTCCTGGGGCTTGTGCCTCCCCCGCTTATACTCTACGGGATAGGGCCGCCAGACCCCGCCCTCCTCTCGATGGAACTCCACCACGTCGGCCTGGCCCACGAGCCCCAGCTCTAAAGAGCGCAGAGACACACCAGTCTCCGTGCGCACCTCCCCGCGTTTGCGGCTTCCGGACTCGTGGGCGCGTTCGTGCACGACGCGACCTTCCGCGGTGTAGCGATTCTCCGTCCACACCCCGTCCACGTGGATGAGGCCGCACTGGCGCTCGCAGTAGAGCAGGTGCTGCAGCGCGGAGAGGGGAATAAGATCTTCTTCCATGATCAGACCCATTCCTGGAGCGTCACGCCCTGGGGCACACTCTCCCTGTCCACGCTGATCCGATAGTCCTCGATGGAGCGTGGCGGCGAGCTTGGATCCGTGGCCCGCTCCGCGCGCACCAGATCGAAGAGCTGATGGGAGGAGGCGTTGCCCAGCTTGGAGTCGTGCCTGAAGGTGATGAGCTTGCGGGTGGCCATCTCGCCACGGGAAGAGGAATGGTCGTGATCGAACATCCCGGACAGGGCCTGCCACAAAAGCTCCAGATCCTCCTCTCCGAACCCCGTCTTTTGAGCCAGGGGTGCGGAGATGAATCCGTGGCAGCGATACAGGCCGTAGGGCACGATGGACTTGCGCCCCATTGTGCGGTTGTCCCCTTGTTGGGCCTCGGATTCCCTTTCCGTGGCCACCGCCATGCGGGTGATGGAAAGGTCCAAGGGCACGATGGGATCGATGCTCCTGGCGAAGGAGAGCTGCACAGGACCACGCACCTGGCCGCAGTTGTACCCGCCCTCTTCCAGGGACATGACCGCGCCGAAGGTACGGACATCGAAGAAGTTATGGCACATCCAGTCCCGGGCCTGGGCGATCCGGTCCTCCTTTTTCTCCGCTCCGCTGATTGATTCGTGGGCCCTCTGATGCTGCCGGATCAGCACACCCCTCTCCCGCACATAGAGCTCGTACGGCGCCTGGTTCTCCCTGGCGAGCTCTATATAGTTGCGCACCTTTCGCTTGAGACAGACATCCGTGACCAGCCCCTGGCTCGTTTCCGGGTCCAGGCGGGGGAGATTTCCCGCGTCCGGATCGCCGTTGGGGTTTCCGTTGGTCACGTCGAAGAACAGCACGAAGTCGTATCGGTTCTCCACTGATTGCATAGAAAATCTCCTTTAGGCTTGCTCCCGCGCTTCCGGCTGACTGTCCTCTTTTTTCCTGTACAGCGCATTGCGCTGATGGTAGTACCCCAGGGCGAAACGGGCCTGTTCCCGCATGTTCAAGTGGGCGGGGATGTCGTCGATCCCGTCCAGCACTTCCTGCAATCGCTTATCCGCAGCGATGGCGTACCCCTCGTTCTCCTTGCGCAGCTTGGCCAGATGGTGCTGGGACAAGGAAAGGAGCCTGGGAAAGATGCTTCTGGGCGTCGCGGAAGCGGCGCCGAAGAACCTATCCCGGATAGTCGCGTTGAGGCTTCCGCCGTGCGCGTCCTGCTGGACCTTTTCCAGCACGGCGAAGAGCCTCCCCAGCAGGTAGCCTGCATCCGTTGCCTGTGTGTCAAGGCTCATGCTCACCTCCGTCTTGATGTTGCGATTGCGGGCCTGGCGCACCAGCACGGCCTTGAGGAGCGCCGCCTTGAGTGTGGTGACCTCGTTCTCGGCTCGGATTCTGGACAGGACTTGGCTCATGAGGCTCGCCGGATACTCGCCTCCCGTGATCACGGAACGCATGAGCTCTCCCGCCAACACGGGCGAGATATTGTCCAATCTGCGCAGGGCGGCGGTTTCCACGAGGAGCCGCCAGACCCCCGGATACTCCGGGTCCTTGTCATAGCGGCGCTCGATGGCCAAATCGCTGAAGTGCCAGGCGAGATTGCGCGCCATCCGGCCCACGCTGGAGACGTGCCAGAACCGGACGGCCAGGCGTGAGGAATTCCCGGAAAGTCCCAGAATGTAGAAGGGGATCTCCGGATCGTCCCATCTCGGGGGCTCCTGTCCTTTACTCACGGCGCTCAAGAGATCCCGCAAGTCCTTGATCACTCCAGTATCGTGGGCCTCGTTTGGGGCCTGGTCGACCTGTCCCCCCATGACCGCGGCGAAGAAGGACTCCATGTGCGTGGGCCGCTCCGACCAGAAAACCGTGGTTGCATCCCCCACCTGGATCTTTTGCGGGCTGTCTTGCCGCAAAAGATGATTCAGAGCGGTGGCGTAGGCAAAGGCGGCCTTCTGGGAGACGGGGGCGTTGTAGCCCTGGTCCTTTCCGTAGGAAGAAAAGGCGTCCATATTGAAGGAGACGAGGTACGCTCCGGAGGGTTTCGCCCCCCGGACCCCCTTGATGGAGGGATGCAGCTTGGCAATGGGCGCCTGCTCGCCCGTGGCCAGGCAAATCCCTTCCTCCTCCGATCCGGAGTGAAAGAAATCCAGCCAGGCCTGTTGCGCTCCGGGGCGCTCATGGACGTACTGCCGTTCACCGTCCAAACGGAACACCACATTGCCTCCGGCCATCTCTCGCCACAGCTCCAGTTGAGGAGCTCGCTCCGGGTCCCACTGATCCAAAAAGGCGAGTACAGCCCGTATGCCCTCATCGT
>CAYFSD010000191.1:0-4562 GCA_964345705.1 uncultured Desulfohalobiaceae bacterium | reverse complement strand
GCCAGGCAGGAGCGGAACATTTCACACGAGCGGCCTATGGCCCTGGAGATCGAGCGCAAGTACCACTTTTCCGATTTCGCCGCGCTGCGGACCAGGCTGCGGGACGCGCAGGCCGAATACCGCGGCCGCGACTTCGAGGAGAACACGGTGTGGGACACCCCGTCCCGCAAGCTCAAGGAGCGGGATGTCCTCCTTCGGCTGCGCAGCGTGGCCGGAAGCCACGTCCTGTGTTTGAAAAAGCCGCCGGAAGCACGTAGTATAGATAATAAGCACAAGGTGTACGACGAGGTGGAAACCAGGGTTCAGGATCTCGAGGGAATGGGCGCGATCCTTCGGCAGCTGGGATACGAGGTTGCTTTCAGCTACGAGAAGCTGCGCGAAACCTGGTGTATGCCCGGGGTCACCGTGTGCCTGGATCACCTGCCCTTCGGCCGCTACGTGGAGCTGGAGGGTGACGGGGAGAGCATTTCCCGGGCCGAGGAGATCCTCGGCCTCCGCGGGTGCCCCGCGACCACCATGAACTATCATCAGCTGCACAAGCTCCATTGTCGAGAGCGCGGACTCCACGAGGGAGATTCCTTCGTCTTTTCCGACAGCGAGCGGCGGCGGCTCAAGGAACGGCTCGAGCGGAGCCGGGGAAGATGACCTTGGCCGCCCGCGACCCCCTAAGAGCCTGGCTTCCGGGGATTTGGCCCCCCAGCCTTTACATGGCGACAGGAATAATTACCATATATCATGAACAACACAATGGGAAAGTCGGCGCGAAGGGAGCTTTGTCCCTTCCTCTTCCAGCACAACAAAACAAGGTCGAGGTCGTCCGTGTTCGGGGCATCAGGAACGAATCATACCGAAACGGATCTTCGGCTGTTTCGGGAGATGCGAGAGACAGGCGGCTCCGCGGCGGGAGCGCGAGCAATGGTCGGACCCGGAGAGCGCCCCGATCTCGAGCCCGACATCTCGATGGAGAGGGAGATCAAGGAGCCTCCCCAGTACCGGGTGATCCTGCACAATGACGACTACACCACCATGGAATTCGTGGTCTACGTGCTGCAGACTGTGTTCCACAAGGAGGAGACGGAAGCGGTCCAGATCATGCTCATGGTGCACAGGAACGGAAGCGGAGTTTGCGGGGTGTATACAGCGGAGGTCGCCGAGACCAAGGTCTCTCTCGTTCACGACATGGCAAGGAAGCACGGTTATCCTTTGAAGTGCTCAATGCAAGAGGTTTGATATGTTAAGCAAGGATTTGGAAAAGATTTTCGCCTTGGCGGTTCGGGAAGTTCGCTCCAGGCATCACGAGTTTCTGACCCTGGAGCACGCGCTCTACGCCTATATACTGGATCAGAAGGGCAAGACGCTGCTTCAGGAGTGTGGGATCAACGTATCCAGGCTGAAGAATCAGCTGGAGCGCTACTTCATCGAGAATTTGGAGGTCTATCCCAGCTCGCAGAGCAGGGAGGTGATTCAGACCCTGAGCGTGCAGCGCGTCCTGCAGCGCGCGATCATGCATGTGCGCTCAGCGGAGAAACAGAAAGTGGAGCTGGGCGACTTCCTGGCCTCGGTCATGGAGGAAGAGGACTCCTACGCGGTGTACTACCTCAAGTCCCAGGGTCTGGAGCGCGTGGACATTCTGGAGCAAATCTCCCACGGCAAGAGCGAGGAACAAGAGAACGTGCAAGCGCAGCAAAAGGACAGCAATTCCTATCTGGATAACTACACCCAGGATTTGGTGGAGAAGGCCAAGGCCGGCCTGATCGACCCCCTGATCGGACGGCAGGACGAGCTGGAACGCACGGTGCAGATCCTGGCCCGCAGGCGGAAGAACAACCCCATATTCGTGGGCGATCCCGGCGTGGGCAAGACGGCCATGGCCGAGGGGCTGGCCGTGCGGATTGTCCAGGGCGAGGTGCCGGAGAAGTTCCTGAACACCAAGATCTATGCCCTGGATATGGGGGCGCTTCTGGCCGGAACCAAGTTCCGTGGCGACTTCGAGTCCCGGCTCAAGGGGATCATCAACGAGCTGAAGCAGCTCGGCTCCCAGGCGATTCTGTTCATCGACGAGATCCATACCGTTGTGGGCGCGGGATCCACGAGCGGCGGATCCATGGATGCCTCGAACATCCTCAAGCCCACCCTGGCCGGTGGCGAGATCCGCTGCATCGGATCCACCACCTACGAGGAGTACAAGAATCTCTTTGAGAAGGATCGGGCCCTGTCCAGGAGATTCCAAAAGATCGAGATCGCCGAGCCCTCCCTCTCCGAGAGCCGGGCCATTCTCGAAGGATTGCGGCCTTACTACGAGGACTTTCACAACGTGAAGTACACCCGCAGCGCCATGGACGCGGCGGTGAACCTGAGCGATCGGTATCTGACGGACAAGCAGCTCCCGGACAAGGCCATCGACGTCATGGACGAAAGCGGGGCTCTGCTCAGCCTGGATCAGGGCAAGAACAAGAAGAAACGCATCACGCCCAAGGATATCGAGAACGTGGTGGCCAAGACGGCCAAGATTCCCATTCAGCGGGTAAACACCTCGGACCGGGACAAGCTGCAGAACCTGGAGCAGGAGCTCTTGCAGGTCATCTACGGCCAGGACGAGGCGATCCAGAACGTCAGCCGCTCCATCAAGCGTTCCCGCGCCGGGCTCCGCGAGGAGAACAAGACCGTGGGCAACTTCCTCATGGTCGGCCCCACCGGAGTGGGCAAGACGGAGCTGGCCAGGCAGCTGGCCAACATCATGGGGGTATCCTTCCTGCGCTTCGACATGAGCGAGTACATGGAGCAGCACGCCGTGGCCCGGCTCATTGGTGCGCCTCCCGGATATGTCGGTTTCGACCAGGGCGGGCTGCTCACGGACAGCATCCGCAAGCATCCCTACAGCGTGCTGCTGTTGGACGAGGTGGAAAAGGCCCATCCTGATCTGTTCAACATACTGCTGCAGGTCATGGACTACGCCACGCTCACGGACAACGCCGGGCGCAAGGCCGACTTCCGGCACGTGATCCTGATCATGACCTCCAACATCGGCGCGCGGGAGATCAGCAGCCAGAGCATCGGCTTCGGCAGGCAGCAGGAGCAGGACCGGGCCCAGAAGGGGATCAAGGCTGCGGAAAGGTACTTCTCCCCGGAGTTCCGGAACCGGCTCGACGCCACCATCGCCTTCAATTCCCTCTCTCCCGATTTGATGGAGATGATCGTGGACAAGCACATCGCCGAGCTCAATCAGCAGCTCAAGGAGAAGAAGGTCCGGGTGGAGCTGGAGCCCTCGGCCAGGACATGGCTGGCACAAAAGGGCTTCGATCCGGACTACGGAGCCAGGCCCCTGGGCCGCGTGGTTCAGTCCGAGCTCAAGGACAAGCTGACGGACGAGATCCTCTTCGGCAACCTCGCCCACGGTGGCGCGGTTCGTGCGGAGCTCGACGAGGCCGCTGATCAGCTGGTCCTCAAGCCCGAGGAAAAGGAGACTAGCGGCGGCGTCCAGAACAGCACCCAAGAGGAGCTCTCTTCCTAGATGGCGACGGCTCCGCCGGGCTGCTGCCCCAAGTAAAAAAAGCGCCCTTCCCCGGTTTGCGGGGAGGGCGCTTTTTTAGGTTCCGTGGAGCCTACGGCCTCGCGTGGCTTGCGTCCTGCTAGGGCTTCTGGGCCTCGGCCCGCTCACCCATCTCAGCCCCCATTTGCAGCGCCTTCTCATTGATCTCCAGGAAGTTGGCGGGGATGCGTTTTTTGAGCACCTCTCGCAGGGAGTCGAGGCGCACCAGTCCGGTGATGCCCTGCAGGGCCCCCAGGACGCAAATGTTGAACACCACCGGCTTGCCGATCTGTTCCATCACGCTGGTGTACATGGGGAGGTGATAGATCCTCGCCTCCGCCCTGGTATCCAGGCTGACGTGGTGCGTGTCCGTGATGAGGATCCCTCCGGGGCGGATCACGGCGTTGAAGTTGTTGTACGCCTCCTGGGTCAAACAGATCAGGGTGTTGGGCTGGTTGACCTTGGGGAAGTGGATCGGGGCGTCGGAGATGATCACGTCGGATCGAGACACGCCGCCACGGGCCGCGGCCCCGTAGCTCTGGGATTGAACCGCGTTCTGGCCCTCGAAGAGGACCGCCGCCTCGGCCAGGATGATCGCGGCGGTAATCACGCCCTGGCCTCCGGATCCGGCGAAGATGAGTCGATGTCTGGACATGGCTTAGCCCTGTTTTGTCCTGCTGATGAGTTTGTCGTATTCCGCGCAGTATTCCGGGACGGTTTCCTGGCGAAAGATTCCCCGTTCGATGAGCTCGGGATTCTTCTGCTTGGCCTCGGATCCCATGCGGGTCGTGTTCTGGCGATACTGCTGGAGCATGTCCGGGGCGTCGCCCAGCTTGTTCCTTCGCCCGAAATGGGTGGGGCACTGGGACAGGATCTCCACCACCGAGAATCCCGGATGCTGCAGCGCCTCTTTGATATAGCTCGTGATCTCCTTGTGATGGTACGCAGTGGTCCGGGCCACGAAGGACGCTCCGGAAGCCAGGGCCAGGGCGGAGATGTCGAACTCCCGATCGATGGTCTTCTGCGGGGCGGT